>NZ_VOXR01000006.1:0-116789 GCF_013420645.1 Acinetobacter sp. C15 | reverse complement strand
ATTAGCTGTTTTTCTAAACCCATCATCATTTTTATTTGATAAATAATTTTGAACAACTTCAAGTTTAAACTGTTGAGAATATTTAGCCATAGAAAAGCACCCTTCAAATTGGACTAAGAGTGTCCAAATTTCGGGGTGCAGATCACTAAAGCGGGTTTTCTTTTAAAGAAAGATCAGATCAACCAATCAATTTCTTCATTAATTCATTGACTTGTGCAGGGTTAGCCTTACCACGTGATGCTTTCATCACTTGACCAACTAGACCGTTGAAAGCTTTCTCTTTACCAGATTTATACTCTTCAACCATCTTCTCGTTAGCAGCAAGCACTTCTTTAATGATTGCTTCAATCGCGCCTGTATCAGTTTCCTGTTTCAAGCCTTTCTCAGCAATAATCTCGTCCGCAGTTTTGCCTTCTTCCCACATAAAGCCGAACACTTGTTTCGCAATCTTACCGCTAATGGTGTTATCAACAATACGTGCAATCATACCGCCCAATTTCTCACTCGACACAGGAGAGTCGGCAAGGTCTAGGCCAGCTTTGTTTAAAGCACCAGAGAATTCGCCCATCACCCAGTTTGCTGCAATCTTACCTTGTGCAGCACCGCCAGCAGCTTTCACCACTTCTTCGTAAAATTCTGACATTTCACGAGTCAGTGTCAGTACGTGAGCATCATACTCAGTCACACCGAAGTCAGCCACGAAACGCGCACGACGAGCAGCAGGAAGCTCAGGCATTTGCGCTTTAATCGCTTCGATTTGCGCATCTGGAATCACCACAGGCAACAAGTCTGGATCAGGGAAGTAGCGGTAATCATTCGCTTCTTCTTTCGAACGCATTGAACGTGTTTCCATCTTCACAGGGTCGAACAAACGTGTTTCTTGGTCGATGGTGCCGTCCCATTCCAGAATTTCCATTTGACGTTCAATTTCAACATTGATCGCTTGTTCAATGAAACGGAATGAGTTTAAGTTTTTCAATTCACAACGTGTACCGAATGGTTGACCCGGACGACGTAGCGACACGTTACAGTCGGCACGGAATGAACCTTCTGCCATGTTGCCGTCAGAAATGCCTAACCAGCGTACCAGCGTGTGAATCGCTTTAATGTAGGCAACTGCTTCTTCAACAGAACGCATATCCGGTTCAGATACGATTTCTAGAAGCGGCGTACCGGCACGGTTCAAGTCGATGCCTGACATGCCTTCAAACTGGTCGTGGATGGATTTACCTGCATCTTCTTCAAGGTGCGCACGAGTTACGCCAATGCGTTTCACTGTGCCATCTTCAAGTTGGATGTCGATATGACCCAAGCCCACAATCGGGTTATCCATTTGGCTAATTTGGTAGCCTTTTGGAGAGTCAGGGTAGAAATAGTTTTTACGTGCAAATACAGAGGCTTGGTCGATGTAAGCATCGATACCCAGACCAAAGCGAATCGCAAGATCAACCACTTCTTTGTTCAGCACTGGCAATACGCCCGGCATGCCCAAATCTACAAGGCTCGCCTGAGTGTTTGGATCATTACCAAACTCGGTAGAAGAACCAGAGAAGATTTTAGATTTAGTCGCAAGCTGAGTATGAATCTCAATACCAATCACGACTTCCCAACCATCAATCAGGTTTGATTTTGGTTTAGCAGCGTTTTTAGCCATTATGCATTCTCCTCAGCAATTGCAGCGCGTTTAGTATGCCAATCGGTTGCTTGTTGATACTGATGTACCACAGACAACAATTGAGATTCTGACCAGTAGTTACCAATCAGCTGTAAGCCAACTGGCAGGTTGTTCTGGTCAAAACCAACAGGGGCATTAATGGCAGGCAGACCGGCCAGGTTCACCGCAAGGGTGTAAATATCACCCAGATACATTTCTACCGGAGTCAGGTCAGCACCCACTTTATAGGCGGTAGTCGGTGCAGATGGCGCAGCAATCACATCCACCTGTTCAAAGGCTTTCAGGAAGTCTTGCTGAATTAAACGACGGACTTTCTGCGCTTTTACATAGTAGGCATCGTAATAACCGGCAGACAGGGCATAGGTACCAATCAGGATACGGCGCTGAACTTCAGCACCGAAACCTTCTGAACGAGAACGTTTGTACAGGTCCAGAATATCTTTTGGATCTTCACAGCGATAGCCATAACGTACGCCATCATAACGTGACAGGTTTGAAGATGCTTCTGCTGGTGCAATCAGGTAATAGGTTGGTACATAGGCTTCAGTCATGTTGAGATCAACCTCAACCAGAATGGCACCCATCTCTGCTAATTTTTTCAGCGATTCTTCAACGCGTGCTTTTACATCTGCGGCCAGACCGGCAACGTTAAAGTACTGTTTTGGAATACCAATACGTAAACCTTTTAACGATGTACCATTCAGGTTCGCCACGTAATCATCGACATCTTTCTCGACCGACGTTGAATCTTTGGCATCATGACCCGCCATCACGTTCATCAGATACGCACAGTCTTCCGCAGAACGCGCCATAGGACCGCCTTGGTCTAAAGATGATGCGTATGCGATCATACCGAAACGTGAAACACGGCCATAGGTTGGTTTCAGACCGGTCAAGCCACAGAAAGAAGCTGGCTGACGAATCGAACCACCGGTATCGGTACCGGTTGCAAATGGCGCCAGATCAGCCGCGACCACCGCAGCCGAACCACCTGAAGAACCACCCGGTACACGATCCAGTGCCCACGGGTTTTTGGTTGCGCCAAAGTATGAGCTTTCCGAGGTCGAACCCATTGCGAATTCGTCCATGTTCACTTTACCTAAAGTGACTAAGCCAGCAGTTTTACCTTTGGCAACCACCGTAGCATCGTAAGGCGAGATAAAGTTATCCAGCATTTTAGAACCAGCGGTGGTTTTAATGCCTTGGGTACAGAAAATATCTTTATGCGCAATAGGCACACCGGTCAGCACACCAGCGCCGCCAGCTTGACGCAACGCATCGGCAGCATCGGCTTGGGCCAGCGCCTGTTCCGCAGTTACGGTGACATAGGCATTGACCTGGGCATCAATTTTTTCGATGCGTTTTAAATAATGTTCGGTCAATTCGCGAGCAGAGAATTTTGCATTGGCTAAACCCTCAGTCAGTTCACGAATGGATAAGCGATGTAAATCTGTCATGAGAAATATTCTTTACCTGAATTCAACAAAAAGATGAGCGCTGAAAAAATTATTCAATTACGCGTGGTACCAGATACAAACCGTCCTGCACGGCAGGTGCAACGGCCTGATATTCCTCACGATGGTTATCTTCAGACACCACATCTTCACGTAGCGGTTGAGGGTGGTCAAATGGGCTTTTGAGTGGCTCAACGCCATCGGTATTGATGCCTTTTAAGGTTTCCATCATGCCTAAAATTTTATTTAGACTTTGAGCATATTCAGCAGATTGCGTATCATTGAGCGACAACCGAGCAAGATTGGCGATTGCTGAAACTGTTTGTGCATTTAAATCTGCAGAATGCTGTGCATCCGATGTAGACATAACATCACCTAATCAGTATTAAAAATTTTCAAAATATCGTGCGTTATAATAAGCGATTGACTTGTCCAAAGCATCACATTTAGTTAAAGTTGCCAACTTGCGTCCACATAAAGTTTAATCGAGAACGACTCCGTGATTCTAAAACGACTAATTGGCTTGTTTTCACCAGATCTAGCCATTGATTTAGGTACAGCAAATACACTTATTTATGCGCCAGGACGAGGCATTATATTAAATGAACCGACGGTTGTGGCAATTCGTCACAGCGGTTCACAGAAAATCGTTGCCGCAGTCGGTCTGGATGCTAAACAGATGCTGGGTCGTACACCTGCCAATATTTCTGCCATTCGTCCCATGAAAGACGGCGTCATTGCCGACTTTGAAGTGACTGAAACCATGCTGAACCAGTTCATCAGTAAAGTGCATGAAAAGCGCCTGTTTCCGCCTGCACCGCGTGTGGTGGTCTGTGTGCCATGCAAATCGACGCTGGTTGAACGTCGCGCCATTCGTGAGGCAGTGTTTAATGCCGGTGCGCGTGATGTCCGTTTAATTGAAGAGCCGATGGCTGCAGCAATTGGTGCCGGTATGCCGGTTGAGCAGGCGTGTGGTTCGATGGTGGTCGATGTGGGCGGTGGTACAACTGAAATTGCGATTATTTCGCTACAAGGTTGTGTCTATGCAGATTCACTGCGTATTGGTGGTGATGTGTTTGATGAGCAGATCATCAACTATGTCCGTAAAGCGCATGGCTGTGTGATTGGTGAAACCACAGCAGAAACCATCAAGAAAGAAGTGGGCATGGCAGTTCCTGAAGAGGGTGCGAAACCACTGGAAATTGAAGTGCGTGGCCGTAACCTGGCCGAAGGTGTGCCTCGTGCCATTACCGTGACTTCTGATGAAATTACCCAGGCGATTTCTGATCCGCTACAAAATATTGTGTCGGCAGTAAAATCGGCGCTGGAACAAACACCACCAGAATTATCTTCAGATATCGCCGAGCGCGGTATTGTCCTGACCGGCGGTGGTGCCTTGCTGCGTAATCTGGACAAGCTGCTGGCCAAAGAAACCGGCTTGCCAGTGGTTGTGGCTGAAGAACCTTTAACCTGTGTCACCCGTGGTGGTGGCAAGGTACTGGAATTCTTTGATAATCCAAACCATGACATGTTATTTGTAGGCTAATCAAAAGGACCCGGCGGTGCAATCACATCTGTTTTCCAGACAACCGCCATCTTTTCGCTCCTTTATTATTGCGGTCATTACATGCCTGGTGGTGCTGTTTTTTAACTGGCGCATGCCGCATGTAATTCAACCGGCAAGGGATCTCTTGTACGCGGCATATAATCCGATTTATGCGCTGGCAAGTTATCCGGTGTTGTCGCGAGAATGGCTAAGTCAACAAAGTAAATCTGAAGCCCAGCTGCGTCGTGAAAATACCGCGATGCAGGCTGAGCTGCTTCAGGCACAGGTACGCCTGCAAAAACTCTCCGAACTGTCTGCCGAAAATACCCGTTTACGTGGCCTGCTCGATACGCCACTGATCATTGACGGACGCATGGAAATTGCCGAAGTGATTGGGACCGATGCCGATCCGCTACGACATATTATTGTGATTAACCGCGGCGCCAACCGTCAGCTCAAAGTCGGGCAAACCGTGCTGGATGATCGTGGTATTATGGGCCAGATTGTTGATGTCTATCCGCACAGTAGCCGGGTGATGCTGCTGTCTGATAAAGAACATTCGCTGTCGGTACGTCTGGAACATACCGGTATGCGCGCGATTGTTTCGGGTACGGGTGACTTAGGTCGTTTAAAAATGGAATATGTGCCGACCAGCGCCAATATCAAAGTCGGTGAAAAAGTCTATAGCTCCGGACTCGGTGAACATTTCCCGGCAGGTTATCTGGTCGGAACTATTTCCAAGGTCAGCCGGCATAACTCGGGCGAGTTTGCGCAAATTGATGTGATTCCTGCTGCACAGCTGGCCGGTGGACATCATGTGGTGGTGTTATTCTCTGAATCCTTATCACGGGAGCAGCCACATGCCAATCGCTAAAATGGGCCAGCGCAAACCCAAAGATCCTTTATTCCCGATTATTTTTTCGGTCATTATTGCCTCGGTGCTGCTGGTTTATCCTTTGTCTTATGGCTTATCGGGCTGGCGTCCGGTATTTATGATGATGGTGATGCTGTTCTGGGTCATGAGCCAGCCGACCTGGTGCGGCGTCTGGTTTGCCTTTGGCACCGGCCTGTTTGCAGATTTGTTGCTGGATGCACCGCTGGGCATGAATGCCTTAAGTTTTGTATTAATTACTTTTGTGGCGCGATTCTTGACCCGTGAACGGCGGGTGATGACTTTTGCCAATTTATGGGTGATTGCCAGTATTGCCATTGTGGTCCATCTGGCGCTGATCTGGCTGTTACAGGTTATGGCCGGTATTGAATTTCCATTTGCCCGTCACTGGCAACCGGTGCTGTCCAGCATTCTGGTCTGGCCGGTGCTGTATTATCTGCTACGAAAATGGCGCAGCGTATAATTCTGGCCTCCAGCTCACCTCGACGCCGTGAGCTGCTTGCACAGTTGGGGCTGCAATTTGAGATCTACAGCCCGGACATCGACGAGTCTATCTTGCCAGATGAGCCAGTTGAGCAGTATGTTGAGCGGCTGGCCTGTGCCAAAGCTGATGCTGTGTTGGCACGTTTTCCAGAGGCGATTGTGATTGCCGCTGATACCAGTTTGGGCGTTGATGGGCAGATTTTAGGAAAACCAGAATCTAAGGCGCATGCCTTTGCCATGTGGCAGCAGATTTCTGGTCGAAAACATGATGTATTTTCAGGTGTTTGCGTACGCACAAAAGCAGAAAAATACAGTATAGTGGTACGTACCCAGGTTGAATTTCAAGCGCTGAGCCTGAGTGACATGGAGCGTTATTGGGCCAGTGGAGAGCCGCTGGGCAAGGCGGGAGCCTATGCCATACAGGGCATTGCAGCACGTTATATCCCGCGTATTGAAGGTAGTTATAGCAACGTGGTGGGATTGCCGCTGCATGAAACCGTACAGTTATTACAGACAGTTAAGGCACTAAATTAACTGCTGCTACAAGAATTTTTATAAGGCTTTGAGTTGTATTATGTCTGACGAGTTGTTGATTAACGTCACGCCTATGGAATGTCGTGTCGCGTTAATTCAAAACGGCACGGTCAATGAATTATTTGTTGAACGTACCGCCAAACGTGGTTTAGTAGGAAATATTTATAAAGGCAAAGTGGTACGGGTGCTGCCAGGCATGCAGGCCGCCTTTGTCGATATTGGGTTGTCACGTACCGCTTTTTTACACATCAATGACATGGTCTGGCCACGCAGCCAACCAACGCCAAATGTCTTTGAGCTGTTACAGCCGGGGCAAATCCTTACCGTGCAGGTCATGAAAGACATGCTCGGCACCAAAGGTGCGCGCCTGTCGACCGATCTGTCAATTCCTTCGCGTTATCTGGTATTGATGCCATTTGGCAGTCATATTGGCGTATCACAGCGGATTGAGTCGGATGAAGAGCGTGACCGTTTACGTTCGATGATTGAACGGATTCAGAAACAGCATAAACTGCCGGGCTCGGTGATTGTTCGTACCGCTGCAGAAGGGGTGGAAGAAGCCGCCATTGCCCAGGATATGGCCTATTTGGCCAAGCTGTGGGAGCATATTCAGCGTAAACAGAAAATTATTGCGGTGCCGTCTTTAATTTTTGAAGAGCTGCCTTTGCCGCAGCGCGTGATTCGTGATCTGGCCAATGAAGAAACTGCCAAAATCTATGTCGATTCACGTGAAATCTATGCCAAGCTGAAAGACTTTGTCGATGAGTTTGTGCCGAATATGCAAAACCGCTTGTTGCATTATCCGGGCGAACGGCCGCTGTTCGATTTATACAATGTCGAAGAAGATATCCAGAAGGCGCTTCAAACCCGCGTGGCGCTGAAATCGGGTGGCTATCTGATGATTGATCAGACCGAAGCCATGACCACCATTGATATCAATACCGGTTCTTATGTCGGCGGGCGTAGTCTGGAAGACACGGTCTTTAAAACTAATATGGAAGCCACACAGGTGATTGCACGTCAGTTGCGACTGCGTAATCTGGGCGGGATTATCATCATTGATTTTATTGACATGCAGGAAGCACAGCATCGTGAAGAAGTGATGGGCCAGTTCGAGAAAATGCTGGAACGCGATCATGCTAAAACCAAAATTACCCAGGTGTCTGAACTGGGTCTGGTGGAAATGACCCGTAAGCGTACCCGTGAATCTCTGGAACATTTGCTGTGTGAGTCTTGTCCAACCTGTCAGGGCCGCGGTTATGTGAAAACAGCCGAGTCAGTGTGTTACGAGATTTTTCGAGAAATTATGCGCTATGCACGTGCCTTTGAATCTCAGCGTGGCTTTACTGTCGTTGCCCATCCATCGGTGATTGACCGGCTGTTAACCGCAGAAGCACCAGCCGTCGCGGATCTGGAGCATTTCGTGAATCGTGTCATAAAATTCCAGGTGGAAAATTTATACACGCAAGAGCAATACGATATCATTTTAAGCTGAAATTGTAACAGGATATCGTTAAACAGTTGTTACATCTGAAATTTTACTTTTTTAGGTAGATTCACAATACTAAGCATACACCAGAGCCAAAGCCGTAATCTCCCTTACGGTTTCAGCAAAATGAGGTCTATCATGGGTATGAGCGAAGTCGTGATTAATAAAAGTCTTAAAGTTTTAGAACCAAAAACTGTACACAGTGCGGCGTATATCGTAGATGAGCAAGGTAAAGAAGTACAAATTACTACCGCCATGATTCGCACCGTCTGTCAGCAATTATTAAAACAATGTCGAACCATTAAAAGTTAAGGGGCCTTTTGAAAGCCCCTTAATTTTTTCTCTTATCATTACAATTTTAAAAAAGAGATTCATACTTTTCGTCTGAATCTCGATATTCTTCCGGCCTGGGCCGAGTCTTTCAACTGACTTTTTGTTCCACCTCGTCCAAGGTCACATCTACCGTTTCAATAATCCGTTCAAAACGCTGAATTTCATCTTCCAGATGCTGTAACAGGTTCTGCATTTTTGGCAGGGCATTGCGACAGGCCGTTAAACCGACTTCCAGCTTGTCCTGATAACTGGTCATGGTGATATTCAGCGCTTGACCATCCAGCACAATTGAAGCCGGATACAGTGCTTCGAGTTTGGCACCATTCCAGTACAGCGCTTCACGCGGTCCCGGTACATTGGAAATGACCAGGTTAAAGGCCTGACGTTTTGGCATTAAACCAGACACAATGTTTAGGCCGGCGGCGCTATAAACAAAGGCGCTATAGTTGAGAATCTGGTTGGCATTCATGCGTTTAAAGCGTTCTTTGGCATTTAGTACGCTGCGGCGAATAATGCTGAGACGTTCCAGCGGATTGTCCTTATGCGTCGCCAGATTGGCCAGAATCATGGTAATCCGGTTGGATACATCGGAATCATCGCTACGGACTGAGGCGGGCACCATGGCAATTAGTGGTTTTCTTGGCAGGGCATTCTGGCTGAGTAAATATTCACGTAAGGCACCTGAACAGATGGCTAGCACAATGTCATTAATCGTCACGCCTAGGGCCTTGGCAATTTTATGCAGACGGGCAAACTCATAGGACTGTGCAGCAAAGCGGCGTGAAGAACTGACGCGCTGATTCAGAATTGAACTTGGCGCCTGGAAGCTGGATACATAATCCGGATTACGGCCCATATCTTTCATTACGGTTTGTGATAACTCGTACATGACTCGCGGTGTGGCTTCCAGCTGGCTTTTCAGGCCTGCTGCAATATTTTTAAAGCGGCTGGCTTTTGGCTCTTTCAGGCGTTTGGCGCGGCGGCCTTCTACACACCAAGGCGGTACAATACTTTTGGCATCCGGATCGTGTGAGAGCGATTTTTCCAGTAAACGCATGCCGGCAATGCCATCAACCATGGCATGATGGATTTTGAAGTACATGGCAAAGCGGTTGCCTTCAATGCCTTCAATAATATGACAGGTCCACAGCGGTTTGGCGCGGTCAATCAGTGCGCTGTGTTCTTGAGAAATATAGGTCAGTAATTCACGGATTCGTCCCGGATGAGGCAGGGCGATATGACGGAAATGATGGTCCAGATCAAATTCAGGATCTTCATCCCAGAATAGTCCATTTAATTTATTGTTAAATGGTGGAATCGGCATCGATTGAGAATTACGGATGTCTTCGACCAGATCTTGAATAAAGGTTTCAGGTGCGTTCTCTGGAATCTGAAATAGGAATAACCCCCCAACATGCATTGGTTGCTGGCGTTTTTCTAAAGACAGAAAGATAAAATCAATCGGATGTAATGGACGCATAGCGTTAATTGCCTCACTGCAATATGACCGACCCTCATTGGAACGGCTTTTTAGAATTATAGGTGAACTGACTTAGTATATAGTGTTTATCATATAAACGCGGAACTTTGTTTATTCTGTTGCGTAAAAAAATAAACCACTGCTGGGCAGTGGTCTAGCGCATTTATTTTTTCAGATTTCCGGCGTGAAGTCCACATTCTTTATGGGTTGCATCTTCCCACCACCAGCGGCCTTCGCGTTCATGCTGGTTTGGTAACACTGCACGGGTACATGGTTCGCAGCCAATCGAAATAAAACCTTTTTCATGTAATGGATTATATGGAATTTCCATTAAACGGATGTAATTCCAGACATCGCTACTGGACCAGTTGGCCAAAGGATTATACTTGATGAGCTGTTTGCCAGGACCAGAAAAACCTGGGTCAGCCTGAACCACCGGAATTTCATTACGGGTGCCTGGACTCTGGTCTTTACGCTGACCGGTAATCCAGCCATCTAGCGTGGCCAGCTTTTTACGCAGCGGCTGAACTTTACGGATGCTGCAGCATTCCTGATGACCATTGGCGTAGAAACTGAACAGGCCTTTTTCATTGACCAGTTGCTGAATCGCTTCAGTTTCGGGGAAACAGATTTCAATTGGAATATTATAGTGCTTGCGAACGGTTTCAATAAATTGATAGGTTTCGCCATGCAAACGGCCGGTATCCAGGCTAAAGACACGAAAAGGCAGACCCAGATTGGCCGCCATATCAATCAGCACCACATCTTCAGCGCCTGAAAAGGAAATCGCAATTTCACCTGGCTGGCTGAGTGCCAGTTTTAGAATTTCACTTGGAGATTTATCTGCATATTCGGCGGCAAGCGCGTCAACGAGATCAATAGTGGGAATGGTAGTCATAATATTCCTGGCTATAGGTTTGGAGATGACAAAACCTATATTAATTTATTTCGGCTGTATTTTAATAGAAATGCCAAAACCGACTTATCACTAAAAAATCAATGCTTATGAAAAAAATAGATTTAAAAAAGAACAAGTCAAAAGCGCGATCTTGGTCTATGATAGAGCAAATTTTTTTCAATGACAGATATGGGGAGCATTCATGGAAGTTGTATGTCTTGATCTTGAAGGTGTGTTGGTTCCAGAAATTTGGATTAACTTTGCAAAAAAAACTGGGATTAAAGAGCTAGAAGCGACAACCCGTGATATTCCTGACTATGATGTATTAATGACACAGCGTTTGAATATCTTAAAACAGCATGGTTTGGGTTTAAATGATATTCAGGAAGTGATTGCCGATATGGGCCCATTTCCGGGTGCCAAAGAATTTGTGGAATGGCTACGTACCCATTTCCAGCTAATTATTCTATCTGATACATTCTATGAATTTGCTCATCCGTTAATGAAGCAACTGGGCTGGCCAACTATTTTCTGCCATAAACTGGAAACTGATGAAAATGGTATGATCACCGCGTATAAGCTGCGTCAACCTGACCAGAAACGTCAGGCGGTAAAAGCATTACATGGTTTGAATTTCCGTGTGATTGCCGCAGGCGATTCTTATAATGACACTACCATGCTTGGCGAAGCCGATGCCGGTTTCCTGTTTGATGCACCTGAAAATGTGATTGCAGAATTTCCACAGTTCCCGGCCATTCATGGCTATGAAGCGCTAAAAGAAGCGATCCGTAAAGCTTCTGTGCGTGATATTCCAGCTTAATGGATACCCGCTGAACTAAGGAAAGCCGCAAATTATGCGGCTTTTTTATTGAGATTTTCATTCATTAAAACAATAAAAAAGGGCGCCCGAAGGCGCCCCCAAACAAGCTTTGCATCAAGAGAGTGTTTTAGAAGCGGTAGCCGATTTTTAGACCATAACCCAAAGCATAGTTGTCTTCAAATTCACCAACGTCTGTTGTACCCGTACGTGCAGTGGCATCACCCAACCAGAAGTATTTTACGCCAGCTTGAATAAAATAATTTTCCGCAGGGCTATATTGACCACCTAAACCTACGCTCCAGAAGCCTTCAACAGGGCCTAAAGTAGTTACAGGGTTACCTGCACCAGAATCCCAACCTACAGATGCAGAACCAGACCATTTGCTAGTAAATTTATGACCTACACCAACGGTTGCAGAAATTTGATCATCTGAATAGTCAATAAGGTTATTGCCAGAAGCTGCATTTAAAAACTTTGGTGTGACCGCAAATTGATCCCAATGTGCCCAACGGATATTGGCAAAAGCTAAAGTGTTGGCTGCAACACCTGTTTGAAAATCAATGTTTACTGATTGCGGAGTTACAACTTCAGTGAGTGCATTTGGTCGTTGAATTGCACCAAACCCAAAAGTTTCTGTAGTATCAAGTTCATGTTTGATTTCTGAACGATAGGTAACTGCAGTTTTTAACGCGATTTCTGGAATTTGATAAGCAAAACCAGCAAGCCAACCGTATGCTTCATCTTCTTTTAAATTAATGTCGTAGCTGCCAAGTTTAGAAGCACCCCCGTACGCAAGTCCACGTAAAGATACTGTACCTTGTACGGTTTGATAAACAGGACCTGCGTAGAAATTCCAGTTTTCTGTAGGTTGGTAACCAATTAAAGCTGAAAGATTGTGTGTTTCTACTTCTACTTGGGTTGCTTCACCATTCGCGCCAAAAACTAGATTATTTGAAGGGTAGAGAGATTCGGCGCCAAATGGTTGGTCATATAAAAGACCTATAGAAATGTGTTCAGTTGCTTGTACTTTAATCGCAGCAGAAGGGAAATAATAATCTTCTGCCATATCGTTAACTTTCAATTGATTAGATTGAACTTTGGGATCTAAAACTGAAATACCTGCTTCTGCATAATTACCCGGTTGTAAAAATGCAGCAATAGATTGACCAGAACGGTCTAAACCAGCAGCAAGCGCAGGTGTAAGTGGGAGAGTGCTAAGTAAAATACTTGAATAGATTTTATTGAGCTTCATGGTCGTTCCCTGATGCTTTATGTAACAAAAAGTGCAGGAAAAGTAACACATATAAAAAAAGAGTAAATGCTCAACTTCGCAGAATAAATGAACTGAATAAGTTATAAATAGCAGTTGATTAGAGTAAAAGTACTATTTTTAGATCTTAAGTAATTGAATTTTATTAAATAATTTTTTTAGGATAATGTTTGGGTAAATACGAGTTTAATTGCTTTTAATTTAAACATTTAATTAACACTTGTTTAAAAACGAGTGGGTTTTAAGTGCAAAAAAGCCCCCCCGAAGGGTGGCTCCTTTGAAAACTAAGAGATTAGAATCGGTAACCAATTTTTAAGCCGTATGCCCATGCATCGTTGTCTTCAAACTCTGCAACATAATCAGAACTGCCTGCTTGAGCACCTGTTTGGGCTTTAGCATCACCCAACATGAAGTATTTTACACCACCTGCAATAAAGTAGTTTGGTGCAGGTGAGTATTGAACCCCTAGACCCACGTTCCAATAACCTTCAGTAGGACCAAGAGTTGATACAGGGTTACCTGCGCCAGAATCCCATCCTACAGATACGTTACCTGCCCATTGGTCATTTAATTTGCGACCAACACCTACAGTTGCAGAAATTTGGTCATCTTCATATTCTACTAGAGAAAAACCATTTGGACGATTGACCAAAGGTCCAACAGCTTCAGCAGCTTTCCCAAATTTATACGGTGTGATGGAGAAGTCTTTCCAATTTACCCAGCGTAAGTTTGCAAATGCTACAGTATTCGCCATGATGCCTGTTTGGAAGTCTAGATTCACCGATTGAGGTGTTGTAATTTTAGTTTTGCCATCAGCTGAATTAGCTGCTGCAAAACCACCAATTGCTTGTGAAATAGCAGGTAATAATGCAGGCGGTACAATACCACCCAACATTGGTGCTGCATTTGCTAATGGCGTTGCTAAACTCAGATTTTCATTCGCAACAAATTCATGATCAATTTCAGAGCGGTAGGTTACTGAAGCTTTTAATGCAATTTCAGGAATTTGAAATGCTGCACCAGCTAACCAACCTACAGCAGAGTCTTCTTTAATGTTTGCATCGTATCCATTAAAAACGCTGTAAGCTGAGCCGCGTAGTTTTACATTACCTTTAATGGTTTGATATACACCACCACCATAAATATTAAAGTTTTCAGTAGGCTGGAAACCAAAAATCATAGAAATGTTTTGTGTGTCCACTTCAACTGAAGTACTACCTGTAGTGGTACCACCAATCATTGATGTTGTAACAGGTAGTGAGCTTAGTACTCGATCTGTTGGTGCTGCAACAAAATTATTAGTGCCAGTATATTCAGCATCTGCACCAAAAGGTTGGTCGTAAAGCAGACCAAAAGAGAATTTATCAGTAAGTTGGAATTTTAGTGCGGCACTAGGGAAATAGTAATCGCCCGCCATATCACCAATTTGACGATTTGTTGTGCTTGTGCCAGCTTCCTGTCCAGAGACATCTGGGTCTAATACAGAAATACCTGCTTCAAAGTAGTTACCCGGTTGTAAGAACGCAGCAATAGATTGACCAGAACGATCTAGAGCTGCAGCAAAAGCACCCGTCATTGGTACAGTTGCTAAAATCATTGCTGTGCTAAGTGCTTTTAATTTCATTATACATTTCCCTTGGGCTATAAAGTCTTTTATGACAGTTTTTGTTGATGCTTTAAGCTTTCATTTAGGATGATTTCGATTTGTGCAAACCGAGACCATTTGTTACTCCATGTGACAAAAATATCACAATTAAAATAAGAGTAAATGCTCTAGAAAAAACTAATCAGTATAAAAAACACGCTGAATAGAGTATTTGTTCTAATTGGTGTGGTTTTTTTGCTTGTTAGTGATTGAAAATTAAAGAATAAAATTTAAAATCAATCTCTTGTTTGAATGTTTTAATTGATTGAAATTTGATCGATTTTGGTAGTTAAAAATTTGAGGCTTATTTATGTGAAACTATAATTTTTGAGATTAAATTCAAAATTTTAGAGACTCGCGTGCTCTTAAAAAATCAGGTGATTAGTGGGTTAAAAACAGAAGCAGCTATTTGGCTGCTCCTGATCTGTGTGATTTAAGCTGCATCTAGCCCCGTTGTGATCAGCTTGGCACCTGTAGCGGCCTGAATCTGTGCAACAGTCACATCTTTAGCCAGCTCTACGAGCTTTAAGCCCTGTTCAGTCACATCAATCACGCCGAGATCACTAATAATTCTGTTGACGATACCTTGACCGGTCAGAGGCAGGCTACATTCGGAAAGCAGTTTTGAACTGCCATCTTTGGCACAGTGTTCCATGAGCACCACGACTTTCTGTACCCCAACCACCAGATCCATGGCGCCGCCCATGCCTTTGACTTTTTTACCTGGAATCATCCAGTTAGCCAGATCGCCACGTTCCGACACCTCCATGGCACCTAAAATGGCAATATTGACATGCCCCCCACGAATCATAGCGAAGGACTCTGCGCTCGAGAAAAATGATGCACCCGCTTGTGCGGTTACAGTCTGTTTCCCGGCATTAATTAGATCGGGATCAACCGTGTCCTGAGTTGGAAACTCACCAATGCCCAGCAGGCCGTTTTCAGACTGTAGCCAGACGTTGATATGTTCTGGAATATAGTTAGCAACCAGGGTGGGCAGACCAATCCCTAAATTGACATAAAAGCCATCTTGCAGCTCAAGCGCAGCACGCTGGGCCATTTCATTTCGCGTCCATGCCATGGTTTAAGCCTCCGCCTTTAAGGTCATCTGTTCAATCCGTTTTTCGGGTGTGCTGTTCAGTACCACACGGTTGATATAAATTCCAGGCAGATGGATCTCGTCCGGGTCCAGCTCGCCGATTTCCACAATCTGCTCGACTTTCGCAATGGTAAATTTGCCGGCCATGGCACATTCAGGATTAAAGTTACGGGCAGTTTTGCGGAATATTAAATTTCCGGCTTTATCTGCCTTGTAAGCTTTAATTAATGCAACATCGGCAGTTAAGGCGTGTTCCAGAATATAGGATTTTCCTTCAAATTCACGAACTTCTTTGCCTTCGGCAATCAGCGTGCCGACCCCGGTTTGTGTATAAAATGCCGGAATCCCCGCGCCGCCAGCACGTAATTTTTCTGCCAGTGTGCCTTGAGGGGTTAGTTCCACTTCCAGTTCACCACTTAAATACTGGCGTTCAAATTCCTTATTTTCACCAACATAGGAGGAGACCATCTTTTTAATCTGTTTGGTCTGTAGCAGTTTGCCCAAACCAAAATCATCGACCCCAGCATTGTTGGAAATACAGGTCAGTCCAGTCACTCCGGTATTTTTTAGCGCTTCAATTAAGGCTTCAGGAATGCCACAGAGGCCAAAACCACCTACCGCGAGCGTTTGATGATCGGCCACCACATCGGCCAACGCCAGCTCAGCAGTTGCTACTACTTTATTCATCTGTTTTAACCTGCTTGTTTAGCTGTCGACTTTGGCACTGCCAGCGTTGTTGTCTAACTCGGAGGCATGCAGGAAATGGGTATGATGCGGCGCGCGTTTGGTTTTGCTCCATTGCTCCAGCATTTCATGCTTCATGTCTTCGGTAATCAGGGCGATTTTTTCTGGCGCAGCTTCATCATCGTAGGCCAGTTCCAGACGATGGCCATTCGGATCAAAAAAGTAAATTGAATGGAAAATGCCATGATTGGTCACGCCTAAAACCTCGACACCATTGGCTTCCAGATGCGCTTTGGCTTCGAGCAGTGCAGCGCGGTCTTTCACTTTCAGGGCAATATGCTGCACCCATTTCGGGGTGTTTTCATCACGGCCCATTTCTGGCTGGGTCGGCAGTTCAAAAAAGGCCAGTACATTGCCATTGCCGGCATCCAGGAATAAATGCATGTATGGGTCAAAGGCTTTGGTCGATGGTACATAGTCTTCGGCAAAAGCCAGAATAAAGTCCATATTCAGGTTTTTTTTGTACCACTCGACGGTTTCTTTGGCATCTTTACAGCGATAGGCAACGTGGTGAATTTTTTCAATTTGAATGGTCATGGTTCAATATCCTTATTGATGAATCTTAAGCGGCATCTGCCTGTGCTTCGGGTGCGGCCTGTTGAAATGAAGGCAGAGTGAAACAATGGCTATAAATCGCGGCAATTTTTGGAAAGTCGGTTAAATCGACATGAAAGCGCTGGGCGTTATAGACCTGTGGAATCAGGCAGCAGTCTGCAAAAGTGGGCTGGTCGCCAAAACAGAAACGGCCATTGGAATCGGTCAATTGTGCTTCCAGACTCTGAAAGCCCAAAGTCACCCAATGCTGATACCACGCTGTTTTCTGTTCATCGCTGAGTTGCAGCGTGCCGCTTAAATATTGCAGCACACGCAGGTTGTTAATCGGATGAATATCGCAGGCAATGCTCTGGCAAAAAGCACGGATTTTGGCGCGTTGCTGTAGATCGGCCGGTAACAGGGCTGGCTGCGGATATTTTTCTTGTAGATATTCCAGAATGCTCAGCGACTGGCTCAGCTGAAAATCATCCTCCACCCAGGCCGGAATCAGGCCGCTTGGGTTGATTTGACGATAGGCAGGCTGATGCTGTTCACCGCCATTGTTTAGCAAATGTACCGGAATAATCTCAGCTTTTAATCCCTTCAAGTTCAGCGCAATCCGCACCCGGTAAGCAGCTGAACTGCGAAAATAACTATACAGTTTCATGGGCAGCATCCTGCACTTCATCTGTGGCAAAGTTAAATTGCACTGCAGGCAAGACGGTGCCGCTGACTTCACCAAAGCCAATACGCAGGCCATCTTTTTCACAGTAACCTTTCATGATCAGCGTGTCGCCATCTTCCAGGAAGCCGCGCTGTTGACCGTTGGCCAAAATTAACGGTTTGCTGGTGTTCCAGGTCAGTTCCAGCAAGGAGCCATAAGAATCCGGCGTTGGACCAGAAATGGTGCCGGAACCCATTAAATCGCCAACCTGAACATTACAGCCTGAAACAGTGTGATGGGTCAGTTGCTGTGCCATCGACCAGTACATATATTTAAAGTTGGTCTGGCAGATCACATCGCTCTGTTCCGATTGTGCGGCTTTGAGCTCAACCGACAAATGGATGTCATAGCTGTTATCGACCTGTTCTTCACGTAAATAGGCCAGGGGACGTGGCTCTTGCACCGGGGTACGGGTTTTAAACGGTTCCAGCGCCTCCATGGTCACAATCCATGGTGAAATGGATGAAGCAAAGGTCTTGGCATTAAACGGCCCTAAAGGCACATATTCCCATTGCTGGATATCACGTGCTGACCAGTCATTGAACAGCACCATGCCAAAAATATGCTCCCAAGCATTCTCAATTGAGATTGGTTCACCCAGTTTGTTGGGTTTGCCAACAATAAAGCCGGTTTCCAGTTCAAAATCGAGTTTACGGCAAGCCGAGAAAATTGGACGTTCGGCATTTGGTAACTTGATCTGGCCAGATGGGCGTACCACCGGTGTACCACTCACCACCACAGAACTGGCGCGGCCATTATAACCGACCGGTAATTCTGACCAGTTCGGTAATAGCGCATTTTTTGGATCGCGGAACATGCAGCCGACATTGGTGGCATGTTCTTTAGATGAATAGAAATCGGTATAGCCCGGAATATGTACCGGCAGATGCATATGCACTTCTGCCTGAGCGAAGAAAGCCTGTGCACGTAAACTGTCATTGTCACGTAATGTCGGGTTGTCGGCAGACAGCAGGCTTTGTAATTCCTGACGGATTTTGCGCCAGTTGTGTTGACCCGATTCAATAAATTTATTCAAGGTCGGCTGATTAAAATAACTTTCGCCGGCCTGAATGCTGAGAAAACCGTTCGCTTCCAGCATGGCCAAATCCACCACCCATTCACCTAAGGCCACCCCAATACGGCGATGGCCCGTTGGGCTTTCGCTAAATACGCCATACGGCAGGTTCTGAATCGGGAAATCTGAATGTGCTGCAACGTCTACAAATGCTTGCTGAGTCATATGGGGTTCCTGCATATCTCGATGAAAACGGTCCAGTGTTTTCGATCTGGGGGAGTGATCTGGATCACTTGATTTTTGTCATAAATCTCATCATACTCATTTTTATTAATTACGCAATAGTTAATTAAATTACGAATATCGTAAAAATGTAAATAAAAGAATTCTGCAGAGATGCATTTATCAAATGGAGCGTAAACCTCTGTCTTTCAGGTCAGAGATATAAGCGACACGACATGAAATGTCGTTTAATTGCTAAAGAACAATATTTCAAGCCTAATATGAGCTAATATAAGCCCATGAAAACACTTAAATTACGTATAAAAGACAAACATTGTAAGGTGCTAGACCAATTGGCATCTGAAGTTAATTTTGTCTGGAACTATGTCAATGATTTGTGTTTCAAACACCTACAGCGCAAACAACAATTCTTTTCAGCATACGATATTGCTAAATACACGAAAGGCGCATCAAAGGAATGTAATCTTCATAGCCAAACCATTCAGGCTGTAACAGAAGAATTGGTCACTCGCAGAAAACAGTTCAAAAAATCAAAATTGAGATGGCGTGTCAGTAATAAGAAATCAGCAAGAAGATCACTGGGTTGGATACCCTTTAAAAAGGTCGCTATTAAATACGCCGATGGATACGTTCAGTATGACAAGCATCAATTTAAGCTATGGGATAGTTACGGATTATCGAAATACAGCATTAAAACAGGCTCATTTGTAGAGGATAGTCGTGGACGTTGGTATGTCTGCTTAGTGGTTGATTCACCCAAACAAGACAAACCTACCGCCACAAAAGCCGTGGGCATTGATCTAGGCTTAAAAGATATTGCTACTTGTTCAGATGGTACAGTCATCAGTAATCCCAAGTTCTATCGAAAATACGAGCAAAAGCTCGGTATTGCTCAGAGAGCGAGAAATAAAAAGCGTGTCCGTGCATTACACGCCAAGATTGCAAACTGTCGTAAAGACCATTTGCACAAGGCTAGCACCCAGCTGGTGAAAGACAATGCACTGATTGTCGTTGGTGATCTAAGTGCGAACAAACTTGTAAAAACTAAAATGGCGAAATCTGTTTTAGATACAGGATTTTCAGCACTCAAAACCATGCTCAAGTATAAATGCGAGAACGCAGGGGGCATGTTTGAGGAAGTCAACGAGAGATTCACAACCCAAACCTGTTCGAGCTGCGGTGCAATCACCGCAAGCAGTCCGAAAGATAGAGCAGATTTGCGAATAAGAGTATGGGAATGTGAATGCGGAAGTGTAAATCAACGCGATTTAAACTCCGCCAAGAACATACTTGCGCTTGGGCATAAGCGTCTAGCAGTAGGAATCTCCCTCCTTTCAGGTGGGTGAGGATGTCAAAAATCAGAACAGCACGCTAAAATGCTCGGTGTTTACAGGAGAGTAAAATTCTTATGTCAGAAAAGAATCAGGTGGGCGTGCAATCTTTAGAGGTGGGTTTAACCGTGCTGGATGCGCTGATGACCTATCGTCATCCGGTCATGCTCAAAGATTTATCTGAAAAACTGGCCATGCATCCGGCCAAGGTGCACCGTTATATGGTCAGTCTGGTACGTATGAATTATGCCAAGCAGCTGGAAGATGGTCGTTATGCACTGGGCGATCAGGCTTATCGTTTTGGTCTGAGCTGTATCCAGCGCAGTGACAGTCTGCAGGCGGCACAGGCACAGATTAATGAACTGCACCGGCATTTGGATTGTGGATTGCAGATTAGCAAATGGACGATGCAAGGCCCACTGATTGTACAGTGGCTGGAGCCGAATCAGCCAGTTTCGGTAATTACCCGTGTCGGTTCGATCATGCCGATGCTGAATTCGGCCACCGGCCGGGCTTATGCTGCGTTTATGCCGGAAGCATTGGTGCGACCTTTGCTGGAAAAAGAATGGCAGCAGCATCAGGCACAGCAGAAAGTGGTCTATCCGCAGAACTGGGATGAATTTTTAACTTTAAAACAGCAGATTCTAAGTGAAGGTGTGGCCACGGTCGCAGGCGATTTGCTGGCCGGAATTCATGCGATTTGTGTGCCGGTATTAAATCAGCACCATGAAATTGAATATGCGATTTCGGTGTTGGGCACTGCTTCGGATTTGCCGCTGGATATGCAGCATCCAAAAATCCAGTATTTAAGAGAGATGGCAGCACGTTTAAGCGCACAGTTACAGCCGATTTAAAATGGTGGGGGAATTCGCCAAGGCAGCTACGCGAGTTGCTTCATCTCGGTGAAGTGCTGAAGATAAAAAAGGAAGGAGATGCGCCTTCCTTTTTTATAGATACGATGGTGTGCCCTGCGGGACTCGAACCCACGCCGGTCGCTTAGGAGGCAACTGCTCTATCCAGTTAAGCTAAGGGCACAAAACGCCCTTAATTTAGCTGAAAAAAAGCTGAAAAAAAAGTTATTACCGAAGTAATAACTTTTTCTTTTGTCAGTAAAAATAACTTAGCTGTTTTTTTGTTTTAGCAATTTAAACAGACCCCACATCAGCACAATCCAGACCGGAATCATATACACCGATTCGCTAAAGCCTTGGGTCCACATAATGTACAGGATGGTGGCAATAAACAGCAGCACAATCACGTTACCCACAGGTGACCACAGTGCAGGGAAAGAGGTGGTTTGACCTGAGTTTTTCATGGCCTGAATAAACTTCAGGTGAGTCAGGGTAATCATGGCCCAGTTCAGTACCAAGGCACCGACCACAATATAAATCAGGTGGCTTAAAGCATCTTCCGGTACAAAGTAGTTCAACAATACACAGCCAAAAATCAGCAGGGCAGAGAACAGCACCGCAGGAATTGGCACGCCTTGCTTGTTCACTTTCAGGAATACTTTTGGCGCATTGCCTTGTTGGGCCAGACCGAACAGCATCCGGCTATTGGCATACATACCACTGTTATAAACCGACAGCGCCGCCGTTAAAATAATAAAGTTCAGCAGATGTGCCGCCCAGCCAATGCCTAACTGGCTAAAGATCATCACGAATGGGCTTTTATCCAGACCGCCCAGTTCCAGCTGATTCCATGGCACTAACGACAGTAAAATCGTCAATGAACCAACATAGAAAATCAGGATACGGAACACCACCTGATTGATGGCTTTGGGAATGGTCTTTTTCGGATCCTGCGCTTCTGCTGCTGCCATACCAATTAGCTCGATCCCGCCAAAGGCAAACATCAGGAAGGCCAGCATGAAGAATAAGCCTTCAAAGCCGTGCGGGAAGAATCCGCCATGGCTCCAGAGGTTGCTAAATGAAGCAGTCGAGTTGGCATCTGCGGTCAACAGGAGGTACAGACCAAAAATGATCATCGATACTACTGCGGCCACTTTAATAATTGCCAGCCAGAATTCTGATTCCCCATAAAATTTTACATTGCCGAGGTTGATCAGGGTAATGACAATAAAGAAAAACAGGACCGAGGACCAGGCCGGAATATGCGGCCACCAGTAGTTAATATATTTGGCGACAGCGGTGAGTTCGGTCATGGCGACCAGAATATATAAAATCCAGTAATTCCAGCCGGCCAGGAAGCCAGGGAATTTCCCCCAATAGCGATAAGCAAAATGGCTGAAAGAACCTGCAACCGGTTCATGAACAATCATTTCGCCCAGTTGGCGCATAATTAAAAATGCAATCAAACCCCCAATCGCATAGCCTAAAATAATAGAGGGACCTGCGGATTGGATGACTTGAGCGGAACCTAAGAATAAGCCAGTACCAATCGCGCCGCCCATGGCGATGAGTTGGATATGACGGTTCTTTAAGCCACGCTGAAGTTGAGAAGACTCGTTGTTCAAAGTGTTCAGCCCGACAATGTATAATAAGTGGCTCGATTGTAATAGATAGTTGCAAATTAGCCTAGTAGATCACCAGTCGCTTCAGAACAGCTCATAAAATCGAAAAATGGTCATTTTGTTGAAACAATAATTGAATCAAGATATTAATTTTATTGGCTATATTTTTTTAGGCTTGAAAATTTCAAGTCTACAGCCCAAGATTTGGGTAAATTTTATACTTAAGTCCAGTTCGCCTGATTTTTTAAGCAAAAGACGTTATCATTTAAAGCAAGCAAAAACCTTGCTTTAGATTATGTAATACAACGAAAAATCAAAGGATTAGATAAGAATGCGCTGCGCTCCACAAATTAAAATTGCAGCCACCTATATGCGTGGCGGTACTAGTAAAGGTGTCTTTTTCAAATTAGATGACTTACCAGTCGAAGCGCAAGTGCCTGGAAAAATTCGTGATCAGCTACTGCTACGGGTCATTGGCAGCCCGGACCCTTATGGCAAGCAGATTGATGGCATGGGCGGCGCCACTTCCAGTACCAGTAAAACCGTGATTCTGGCCAAAAGCAGCCAGCCGGAGCATGATGTCGATTATCTATTTGGTCAGGTGGCAATTGATCAGCCTTTTGTGGACTGGAGCGGTAACTGTGGCAACCTGACTGCTGCGGTGGGTGCTTTTGCCATCAGTCAGGGGCTAGTGGATGCCGATAAAATTCCGGAAAACGGTCTGTGTACCGTACGCATCTGGCAGAAAAATATTCAGAAAACCATTATCGCGCATGTGCCAATCACCAATGGTCAGGTGCAGGAAACCGGTGATTTTGAGCTGGATGGTGTGACTTTTCCGGCAGCAGAAGTACAAATTGAATTTTTAGATCCGGCCGATGATGGCGAAGAGGGCGGGGCCATGTTTCCGACTGGCAATGTGGTGGATACCTTTGTGGTACCAGATGTCGGGACTTTTCAGGCGACTTTTATTAATGCCGGTATTCCGACCATCTTTTTAAATGCCGATGAAATTGGCTATAGCGGTACCGAATTGCAGGATGACATTAATAGTAATCCGGAGGCGCTGGCGCGTTTTGAAAAAATCCGGGCCTATGGGGCCAAGCAGATGGGCTTGATTGATGATGTAGCGGAAGCGGCAAAACGTCAGCATACCCCGAAAATTGCTTTTGTCGCGCGTCCACAGAGCTATACCGCATCAAGTGGTAAAAATATTCAGGCTGAAGATGTCGATTTGCTGGTGCGTGCCTTGTCGATGGGTAAACTGCACCATGCCATGATGGGCACTGCTGCGGTGGCCATTGGGACAGCCGCTGCCGTGCCGGGGAGCTTGGTGAATCTGGCTGCTGGTGGTGGCGAGCGTGAAGCGGTGCGTTTTGGTCATCCTTCTGGGACTTTACGCGTCGGCGCGCAAGCGGTGCAGGAAAACGGTCAGTGGCAGGTGAAAAAAGCGGTGATGAGCCGTAGTGCGCGGGTGCTGATGGAAGGCTGGGTACGTGTACCGGCCGAGGTGCTGGAATAACGCTGACTTGATTTTGCCTGAATTAATGAATTCGCCTCTATGTTCAATAGGGGCGTTTTTTATGGATTGAGATCGAAAGCTGAAAAAACTGAAATATCCGCTTGTCTGTAGTTAAGGCTTAAAAAAACTTAAATTAGAGGTACAATGCGGACAGGGGGTTGGCCAGTGACGGCTAACAATCTTATAGAACAACCAATTCGAGGCAAATGTGTCATCTCTCACTGACGTCCCTGTAACCGTGTTGACTGAAGCGCAACAACGTATCCAACAAGATTTATTGACGGCCTTAGACGCTTTTGCCATTCCTGAGCCTTTAAAAGGGGCGGTCTATCATGCAGTAATGCTGGGTGGAAAACGTGTGCGTCCAGCCTTGTGTTATGCCACAGCAGCCTTAAAACCGAATACCAATATGGCGGCAGTGCGCCGTGCGGCGGTGGCGATTGAGCTGATTCACTGCTATTCGCTGGCGCATGATGATTTGCCTTGTATGGACAATGATTTGCTGCGCCGTGGCCAGCCGACCTGTCATGCTGCTTTTGGTGAAGATACGGCACTGTTGGCTGGCGATATTTTACAGTCAATGGCCTTTGAGGTATTGGGCAGCCGTTTGTTTGATCAGGGTGCGGCGGTAGATGCGGCAATTGTGCTAAAGCAGATGCAGATTCTGGCGACCGCGTCTTCCAAGATGGTATGCGGACAGGTGCTGGATTTGCAGGCCGAAGGCAAGCAGGTTGATCAGGCTGCGTTAGAAACGATTCATCGCAATAAAACCGGCGCTTTAATTTCTGCGGCGATTATGATGGCTGCAGTAGCGATTTTTGAGGGTACCGATCGCGCGATTCCACAACTGCGCGAATATGGGCAGGTGATTGGTCTGGCCTTCCAGGTCCAGGATGATATTCTGGATATTATTTCTGATACTGAAGTGTTAGGCAAAACTGCCGGGAAGGATGAACAGATGGAGAAATCGACCTATCCGGCATTGATGGGGCTGGAGCAGGCACAGGCTTATGCCACAGATTTGCATGATCAGGCTTTGCAGGCGCTAGACTATTTTGCTGAAGATGCCGCCGCATTAAGAGCCATTTCACAATTTTTATGGCAACGTAAAAGTTAATTAAAAAAGCGTGTTGTCAAAACACGCTTTTTTGTTTTATTCCTGGATTTTGGCATCCGGAGCAATCAGGGCTTTGCCTTTCTTAAGGCCTTCCAGTGCAGCCTGATTAAAGTCAAACAGCAGCTTATTGTCTTTGGCATCAATATTGTAACGGCTAATCAGTTTCTGGTCACCGTCCAGGGTATCCACCGTGTACTCATCAGCAATATTTAAAATACCATCGAGGTTAATACTGGCTGAGGCTTTGTCCTGACGGAACAGCTCGTAAATATCACGTAAATCGAAAATGGCATTGTTCGCGTCTGGATGTTTCTCAATATAATTTTCAATATGACGCATAATTAGCTGGGCAAAGAGAAAGTACTCAGGATGATGGGTAAATTTTAAGCTCATGTATGTACTCCTTATTATTGAAATTTATAGTTCTTCTTAGGAATACCATAAGCCTTCAGATTGATGAAGCCTTAAGCGCTTTAAATTGCAAAAATATACAAATCACGCCGGCGTTCAGGCGCAGAATAGGATCATCATTTCAATTCGGTGTAAATGAAGCCGAATACGGCTGGCAGGATTGGCCATTGCAAATTTAGTGATCAATAGCAGCGACTCATGCAAAATTTTGGAAAAATTAATAAATAAACACATCTTGATTTAGTAAAACGATTATGGCCTGTAGGGGCCAACAGAATGGTGCTCTGGCATTTGTTTCGCGGAAAAATCATCCGAAAGACTAAGGCTTATAAGCTAGCAAGTGAAATCATAAATCAGGTACAATTGGCGGGATTAATTTTGTGTTTGGTGTATTTGAAGGCCAATACATACATTCTTTGTTAATAAATAGGCCTGCCAGGAGTTATCCCCGCATGAGTGCCATTACTCCATACGAATGGGCAATTATTGCCTTCGTGATCGGCGTTACATTTTTATGCGTCTTTATGCTCACTGTCCCGTTACTCCTAGGGGGTAAATCATGGGGCCGTGCCAAGCAGGAGCAGTTTGAGTCAGGTGTTGTGAGTGCAGGTGGTGCACGCATTCGCTTGTCTGCCAAGTTCTATTTAGTTGCGATTTTCTTCGTTGTGTTCGACTTAGAAGCCCTCTATCTCTACGCATGGGCAGCTTCTGTTCGTGAAGTAGGCTGGGTTGGTTTTGCAACTGCTGCTGTATTTATTTTAGTTTTACTCGTTGGTTTGATTTACGAACTGTCAACCGGTGCACTGAACTGGGCTCCATCTGACAAACGTAAAGCTGCAGGGATTAAACCTAAAATCGGTTCACCAAATATGGATCTTGCAGAAATTACCCGCTTTAACTCAATTGAAGAGCTGGTAATCGACCCTACTGGTCAAATTCCTGCTCAATCTGCTGGTCATGTGAAAAAATCACAGGCTATATCATCTGATAAGGAGTAACTCGGGATGAAATATACCTTAACCCGTGCGAATCCGGATGCTGATCAATATCCACTTCAGGAGCGCCAGATCGTTACAGATCCGCTTGAAGAAGAAGTGAATAAAAATGTGTTCATGACTCGTTTAGAAGACTTGGCACATACAGCAGTAAACTGGGGGCGTAAGAACTCAGTTTGGCCGTTTAACTTTGGTACATCTTGCTGCTACGTAGAGTATGCAACGACTTTAACCGGCGTGCATGACTTGTCACGTTTTGGTGCCGAGGTTATTCGTGCTTCACCTCGTCAGGCCGACCTCATGATTGTCGCCGGTACCTGTTTCGTGAAAATGGCCCCAGTAATCCAGCGTTTGTACGAGCAAATGCTTGAGCCAAAATGGGTCATCTCAATGGGTGCATGTGCAAACTCAGGCGGTATGTACGATATTTATTCGGTTGTACAAGGTGTGGATAAAATCATTCCTGTCGATGTGTATATCCCAGGTTGCCCACCACGTCCTGAAGCCTTAATTCAGGCATTAATGTTGTTGCAAGACCAAATTCAATTAGAGCGCCGTCCGCTGTCTGCGGTGATTGGTGATGATCTTAAGCCAGTGTATAAGCCAAAGATGATGCCAGAACGTGACCGTAAGCAAGCACAGCGTATTGCGGTGAAAAACCTGCGCTCTATGGATGAAATTAAATAATTTAAGCGACAAAATCGTGGTGCACCCGTTATGGGTGTAGTTGTCGTTTAGGTTGACTGAATTTGTATTAAATAGGAAGCCAAGCCAATGGCTGAAACTGACATTGCTATGCCAGAATCAACAGCAGTTGATTCCCGCCCAGCATTTGCAATTGTAGAAGAGCTCAAAACCAAATTTGGTGAGAACTTCTATGTGCAAACGACTTTTGAAGATTTTCCAACGGTCTGGGTTGAGCGCGCACGCGTACAAGAAGTCTTGATGTTCTTGCGTACAGTGTCACGTCCATACGTGATGCTGTTTGACCTGTCTGCGGTAGATGAGCGTTTACGTACGCACCGCGACGGATTGCCTGCATCTGACTTTACCGTGTTCTATCACCTGTTGTCGTTAGAACGTAACAGCGATATCCGTGTCAAAGTTGCGCTAAATGAGAACGATCTGAATATTCCGACTGCGACCAATATCTGGCCAAATGCCAACTGGTACGAGCGTGAAGCTTACGATATGTTCGGCATTAACTTCGAAGGGCATCCAATGCTCCGTCGTATCTTGCTGCCAACCTATTGGGAAGGTCACCCGCTGCGCAAGGAATATTCTGCACGTGCCACTGAATATACCCCGTATATGCAGAACCAGGCCAAGCAGGATTTTGAACAGGAACACTTACGTTTTGTACCGGAAGACTGGGGTCTGACCCGTGGTAACGAAGACGAAGACTTCATGTTCCTGAACTTAGGTCCTAACCACCCATCTGCGCACGGTGCGTTCCGTGTCATCTTGCAGCTGGATGGTGAAGAAGTAAAAGACTGTGTACCCGACATCGGCTACCACCACCGTGGTGTGGAAAAAATGGCTGAGCGTCAAACCTGGCACTCATTCATTCCGTATACCGACCGTGTCGACTACCTCGGTGGTTGTGCGCAAAACATGCCGTATGTGATGGGTGTGGAGCAGCTGGCCGGTATTCAGGTGCCAGAGCGTGCACAATGTATCCGTGTGATGATGTCGGAACTGTTCCGTATCAATAACCACTTGCTTTATATCGGTACAGCAATTCAGGATGCCGGCGGTATGACCCCAGTATTCTATATGTTCGCCGACCGTCAGAAGATTTATGACGCGATTGAAGCGATCACCGGTTACCGTATGCACCCAGCCTGGTTCCGTATTGGCGGTACCGCGCATGACCTTCCAAACAACTGGCAGCACCTGATCCGCGAGATTCTGGAGTGGATGCCAAAACGTCTGAAGGAATACCATACTGCAGCGCTGAAAAACTCG
The DNA here is from genome assembly GCF_013420645.1 of Acinetobacter sp. C15. Taxonomy (NCBI): domain Bacteria; kingdom Pseudomonadati; phylum Pseudomonadota; class Gammaproteobacteria; order Moraxellales; family Moraxellaceae; genus Acinetobacter; species Acinetobacter sp. C15. Next base: position 88,094 of record NZ_VOXR01000006.1, on the reverse strand, counting down.
GTGTTTGAAGGCCGTACCCGCAATGTAGCGCAGTACGATGCAAAATCTGCATTGGCCTGGGGTGTGACAGGTACCGGTTTACGTGCCACAGGTATTGACTTTGACGTACGTAAATACCGTCCATACAGCGGCTATGAAAACTATGACTTCGAAGTGCCGGTGGAGTATGAAGGCGATGCCTATGCACGTGTCATCGTTCACTACCGCGAAATCGAACAGTCTTTAAAAATCATCAAGCAGTGCTTGGATAACATGCCATCTGGTCCATATAAAGCGGATCATCCTCTGGCTGTTCCACCACCAAAAGACAAGACATTACAAGATATTGAAACCCTGATTACGCACTTCTTGAGCGTGTCTTGGGGGCCTGTCATGCCGGCAGGTGAAGCATCTGTAATGGCAGAAGTGGTGAAAGGGGCGTCGAACTACTACTTGACTTCAGACAAGTCAACCATGAGTTATCGTACCCGTATCCGTACACCAACCTTCACGCACTTACAGCAAATTCCTTCGGTGATTAACGGCAGTCTGGTCTCTGACTTGATTATTTATTTAGCGACAATTGATGTCGTAATGGCTGACGTGGATCGCTAAGGGGTAAACGCATTATGATGATTTTGACTGATAAAAAGCCACGTGTGAATGTTGAAGGGATTTTAACTGCGGATGAAATCCACGAAATCGAACATCACATTGGTCACTATCCGTACCCACGTGCAGCATCTCTGGATGCGCTGAAGTGTGTACAACGCCGTAATGGCTGGATTGATGACGCACAGCTCAATGCGATTGCTCAACTGCTTTCAATCAGTGTTGCTGATTTAGAAGGGGTAGCAACGTTCTATAACCGTATTTACCGTCAACCGGTAGGTCGTCACGTTATTCTTTTGTGTGACTCTATCGCGTGCTTCTTGATGGGGGCGGAAACTTTGGCAGAAGCGTTCCAGCGCGAGCTTGGTATTCAGTTTGGTCAAACGACTGCAGATGGTCGTTTCACTTTGCTGCCAATCTGCTGTCTGGGCAACTGTGACAAAGGTCCAACGTTAATGATTGATGAAGATACTCACGGTCTGGTTGAAGTGACATCAATTAAACAGTTATTGGAGAAGTATGTATGAATACCGAACCAAAACCAATTTATGGCGACGGTAACCCAGAAACTCATCCATTAACTTGGCGTTTGAGTAAACAAGAGCATGTTCGTAATGCAGATGATTACGAAGCGCTTGATGGTTATGCCGGCTTCAAAAAAGCCATTAGCATGACACCGGCTGAAGTGCTGGATGTGGTGAAAGCTGCAACCGTTAAAGGTCGTGGTGGTGCAGGCTTCCCGGCAGGCATCAAATGGTCGCTGATGGCGCCAAATGACAATTCAGGTCCACGTTACCTGATCTGTAATGCCGACGAAATGGAACCGGGTACCTTCAAAGACCGTTTGTTGATGGAAAAACTTCCACATCAATTGATTGAAGGTATGCTGATTGCGGCATATACACTGGAAGCGACTCACGGCTATATCTTTATCCGTGGTGAGTACATCGAAGCTGCACAATACTTAAATGAAGCAATTGAGCAGATTCGTGCCAAAGGTTACCTGGGCGACAACATCCTGGGTTCTGGCTGGAACTTCGAGCTGTATGTACACACCGGCGCGGGCCGTTATATCTGTGGTGAAGAAACCGCACTGATTAACTCGCTGGAAGGTCGCCGTGCCAATCCGCGTACCAAACCGCCATTCCCGCAAGTTGCAGGGGCGTGGGGTCGTCCTACGATTGTCAACAACGTAGAAACCTACAACAACTTGCCAGCTATTTTGTTACGTGGTCCTGAGTGGTACATCAACCTGTCTGCGGGTAAATCGAAAGATCCAGGTACGAAAATTTACGGTGCATCAGGTAAGGTGAAATTCCCGGGTCTTTGGGAACTGCCTTTTGGTACCACTGCACGTGAAGTGATTGAAGAACATGCCGGTGGTATGCGTGACGGCCTGAAGCTGAAAGCATGGTTGCCGGGTGGTGCATCAACAGACTTCCTGGCTGCTGAGCACATTGACCTGCCAATGGATGCAGAAAGCATCATGAAAGCGGGTTCACGTTTAGGTACCTGTCTGCTGATGGTGGTCGATGAAACCCAATGTATGGTTTCAGCAACCCGTAACTTAGAAGAATTCTTTGCGCGTGAATCATGTGGCTGGTGTACACCTTGCCGTGATGGTTTACCGTGGGCGGTGAAGGCACTGAAAGCACTCGAAGATGGTACGGGTACGAAAGAAGACATCGATCACTTACAGGAACTGACCCGTAAGCTTTGGATTGGTAAAACTTTCTGTGCACACGCACCAGGTGCGATGGAACCGTTAATGGGCGCACTCAAATATTTCCGTGGCGAGTTTGAAGCGAAAGTGGTGAATGCCGCAGCTCAGACCAGCAACGTAGAACAAGCTTAAGGAATTCGACTATGGCTACAATTCATGTCGATGGAAAATCGTATGAAGTCAACGGCTCAGAAAACTTGCTGCAAGCTTGTTTAAGCCTTGGCATCGACATCCCATATTTTTGTTGGCATCCATCCTTAGGTTCTGTCGGTTCTTGCCGTCAATGTGCTGTGACGCAATACGCGAATCCTGAAGATACGCGTGGTCGTCTGGTCATGTCATGTATGACGCCTGCTGCTGACAATACCTACATCTCGATTGAAGACAAAGAAGCAAAAGATTTCCGAGCTTCTGTTGTTGAATTCTTGATGACCAACCACCCGCACGACTGTCCGGTCTGTGAAGAAGGTGGTCACTGTCATTTACAGGATATGACTGTAATGACGCAACACGACCGTCGTCGTTACCGTTTCACCAAGCGTACGCATTACAACCAGGAACTGGGTTCGTTTATTGCGCACGAGATGAACCGCTGTATCGCCTGTTACCGTTGTGTGCGTTACTACAAAGACTATGCTGGCGGTACCGACTTTGGCGTGTATGCCAACGCATCACGTGTGTACTTCGGTCGTCCAGAATCAGGGACTTTAGAATCTGAATTCTCGGGTAACCTGACTGAAGTCTGCCCAACAGGTGTATTCACCGACAAAACTCACTCTGCGCGCTACAACCGTAAGTGGGACATGCAGTATGCGCCTAGCGTATGCCAAGGCTGTTCTTCAGGCTGTAACATTTCTCCAGGTGAGCGTTATGGTGAACTGCGTCGTGTAGAAAACCGTTTCAACGGTGAAGTGAACCAGTACTTCCTGTGTGACAAAGGCCGTTTCGGTACCGGTTATGTAAACCGTGAAGATCGTCCGCGTCAGCCACAATTCCGTGATGGTCAAAATGTCACGACTGTGTCTGTCGATCAGGCATTAGACACCGTGATTGAGAATCTTCAAGGCAAAAAAGTGCTGGGTGTTGGCTCACCACGTGCCTCGCTTGAATCGAACTTTGCACTGCGCGAACTGGTTGGTCAGGACAACTACTCAACCGGTATGTCGCAAAAAGAGCAAAGCCTAGTGGAACTGGCGGCATCAATCATGCAAACCGAAGGTGTTTACAACCCGGGTATGCGTGAAATTGAAAGCTATGACGCCGTGTTAATTCTGGGTGAAGACCTGACACAAACTGCACCACGTATGGCTTTATCTGTTCGTCAAGCGGCGAAAAACAAAGCCAAAGAAATGGCGGCAGAGCGTCGTACTCAAGAATGGCTGGCTGAACCGGTACAACGTATTGCGCAAGATGCGAAATCTCCGATTTACATTCTGGCTGCAACACAAACCCGTCTAGCAGATGTAGCAACTGGTGAAGTGGTTGCATCTCCAAATGACATCGCGCGTTTAGGCTTTGCGATTGCCGCTGGCGTAAAAGGCGAAGTGATTACCGGTTTAGATGACGATGCCAAAGCATTTGCGCAAACCATCGCAGATACCTTAAAAGCGGCGAAGAAGCCTTTAATCATCTCTGGTACAAGCTTACAAGACGCTGCGATTATGGAAGCGGCGGCTCAAGTGGCGCAGAATCTTGGTAATGCAGGCTTAACATTGACTGTTCCTGAAGTGAACTCAATGGGCTTGGCGATCTTTGGTGGTCAAAGCTTGGAGCAAGCCTTTGCACAAGACTATGACACTGTGATTGTGGTGGAAAATGACCTTTACCGTCGTTTACCAGCGGCTCAGGTCGATGCTGCACTTGCAGGTAAAGACATTATTGTGCTGGACCACTCTGAAACTGCGACTGTGGCGAAAGCAGACATCGTACTTTCAGCAGCAAGCTTCGCTGAAGGTGATGGTACTGTGGTATCGCAAGAAGGCCGTGCACAGCGTTTCTATCAAGTGTATGACCCAAGCTACTACAAGCCGGAACTGGCGATTAAAGAATCTTGGCGCTGGTTACATGCCCTTGAAACTGGCATGAAAGGTAAAGCGATTTCATGGACCTTGCTGGATGATGTGATCGAGTCTGTAGCGAAAAACGTACCGGCATTAGAAGGTATTTTAGACGTTGCACCAGATGCGGGCTTCCGTGTCCATGGTCTGAAAGTGGCACGTGAACCACGTCGTTACTCAGGCCGTACTGCCATTCGTGCACCGCTTTCGATTCACGAACCAAAACAGCCGACCGATGTCGATTCTGCATTAACTTTCTCGATGGAAGGTTATGTCGGTAATCAGACGCCATCTGCACTGGTGCCATTTGCGTGGTCTGCAGGCTGGAACTCGCCACAGGCTTGGAACAAATTCCAGGACAACGTGGGCGGTCACTTAAAAGGTGGTGATTCAGGCGTACGTTTATTCGACCGTTTACCAAAACGTCCAGCACGTAGCTTCGTAGCACCAAGCCCTGTATTGGCCAATCCGGACAGTTTCCGTTTGGTGCCAATGCATCATATTTTTGCGTCAGGTGAATTCACCATTAAAACACCAGCGATGGAATCACGTATTCCTGAAGCCATGTTTGCCGTGGGTGAACAGGATGCAAGCCGTTTGAACCTGAAAGATGGTCAGAAGATCACTGTGAAAGCAGGCGAGACTTCAATTGTTCTTCCAGTTCAAGTGATTGAATATTTACCTACAGGTTATATTGGTTACCCAATTGGTCTAGCACCGACGGTATCTCTTGCTGAGCCTGTGTCAGTCGCGGTAGGAGTATAATTCATGGAACAAGAATTAATGCGTCAAACACCGCTTTGGGCTGAGAACTGGCCAATTGCCTATTCAGTCATTCAAGCGATTGTGATCTTGCTGGTTGTGGTACTGGTTGCAGCATTAATGTCATTTATCGAGCGTCGTCTGCTCGGTTTATGGCAAGACCGTTACGGTCCGAACCGTGTAGGTCCGGGCGGTATGTTCCAGATTGTCGCCGACATGCTGAAAATCATGTTCAAAGAAGACTGGACACCAAAATTCGCTGACAAGCTGACTTTCCGTATGGCACCTGCAGTTGCAATGGCAACTGCGGTACTGTCGTTCATGGTTATTCCTGTATCACCGTATTTAGGTGTGGCAGACATGAGCATCGGCCTGCTGTTCTTTATGGCAATGGCGGGTATTGCAGTCTATGCGGTTCTGTTTGGTGGCTGGTCATCAAATAACAAATATGCATTGCTGGGTGGTCTACGTTCTGCAGCGCAAACCATTTCTTATGAAGTGTTCCTGGGTATTTCCCTGATGGGTGTGGTGGCAATTGCCGGCTCATTCAACATGCGTGAAATTGTAGAAGCACAACAAGATGTCTGGTTTGTAATTCCTCAGTTCTTGGGCTTCTTGATTTTCGTGGTTGCAGGTGTTGCGGTAACGCACCGTCACCCGTTTGACCAACCAGAAGCAGAACAGGAATTGGCAGAGGGTTATCACGTTGAATACGGCGGTATGAAATGGGGGATGTTCTTCGTTGCGGAATACGTCAACGTGGTGCTGATCTCTGCGCTGATCGTGACGTTATTCTTCGGTGGCTGGTTAGCGCCATTCGGACTTGATTTCTTACCTCCAGCATTCTGGTTCATTATCAAAACAGCATTCTTTGTAATGATGTTCGTTCTGGCACGTGGTTCTTTAATGCGTCCACGTTATGACCAGGTAATGAACTTTGGCTGGAAAATTTGCTTGCCATTAGCGTTGGTGAACCTGCTGGTTACTGGCGCGGTTATCTTGTGGTAAGGGCAGGGAGAACAAAATGTATAAGTTTCTAGCTGGATTTGGGTCAATCGTGCGCTCGTTGTGGATGGTGTTCAGCCACGCAACCCGCAAACGTGACACCATTTTATATCCGGAAGTGCCAGCCGAAGAAATCGTACCACCGCGTTTCCGTGGTCGTATCGTGCTTACACGTGACCCAGATGGCGAAGAGCGCTGCGTTGCCTGTAACCTGTGTGCCGTTGCATGTCCAGTGGGTTGTATTTCACTGCAAAAAGCAGAGCAGGAAGATGGTCGTTGGTATCCGGAATTTTTCCGTATCAACTTCTCTCGCTGTATCTTCTGCGGTATGTGTGAAGAAGCCTGCCCGACAACTGCAATTCAGCTGACACCAGACTTTGAATTGGGTGAATATGTTCGTCAGGACCTGGTCTATGAAAAAGAACATTTGCTGATTTCAGGTCCGGGTAAATATCCTGACTATAACTTCTACCGTGTAACCGGTATGGCAGTTACAGGTAAAGACAAAGGTCAAGCACAAAAAGAAAGTGCACCTGTTGATGTACGGAGTCTATTACCATGATGTGGCCGTTTTATTTGATGGCACTCGTGGCCATTATCTCTACTGTTCGTGTTGTCACCAACACGAACCCAGTACATGCGTTACTGAGCTTGATCGTGTCATTACTTGCAGTTGCAGGGATGTTCATGATTGTGGGTGCACCGTTTGCCGGTGCCCTGGAAATTATTGTGTATGCCGGCGCGATCATGGTGTTATTCGTGTTCGTGGTGATGATGTTGAACTTGGGTCAGCAAACTGTTGAACAAGAGAGCAAATGGCTCAACTCATCTGCATGGGCATATCCAGCATTAATGAGCTTCCTGATGGGTCTGGTTCTGGTATGGATGCTTGCATCGGATTACTCCAGCACGCCAGCTGTCATGGGAACCGAAATTGTTGGTCCTAAAGAAGTCGGTCAAGCACTCTTTACTCACTATTTATTATTGGTTGAAGTTGCCGCGATGTTATTGCTAGCAGCCCTGGTTGCAGCATTCCACTTAGGTAAACGTGAACCAGGTGCAGAAGAGGAAAAACAATAATGGGCAACATCCCTTTAGAACATGGTTTGATCGTTGCAACCATTCTTTTTGCACTGGGTTTTTACGGTGTAATGGTGCGACGCAACCTGTTATTCATTTTAATGAGCCTTGAAATCATGATGAACGCTGCGGCACTGGCGTTTGTTCTGGCGGGTAGTGCCTGGGTACAACCAGATGGCCAGATCATGTTCATCTTGATTCTGACGCTGGCTGCGGCAGAGGCATGTATCGGTCTTGCGATCGTCCTTCAGTTCTATCATCGCTTCCATCACCTGGATGTGGATGCTGCTAGTGAGATGCGCGGATGAGTTATTTATATTTAACAATTTTGTTCCCGCTAATCGGTTTTATTTTATTAGCGGCAGGGCGTCACAATCTTCCTGAGAAAGTTGCGGCGATTATCGGGGTAGGGGCAGTTGGTTTATCGGCATTATTTGCCCTGATTGCCGGCCTTGACTTTGTCAATAACGGTAAAGAACTTTACGTTCAGCATTTGTGGACGTGGTTCAGTGTGGGTGATTTTGCCCCAGGCATCAGTTTGCAGCTTGACGGCTTATCGTTACTGATGATGGGCATGATCACCGGTGTTGGTTTCCTGATTCACATCTTCGCATCTTGGTATATGCGTGGTGAGGAAGACTTTGCACGTTTCTTCTCTTACTTCAACCTGTTCGTAGCCAGCATGTTACTGCTGGTACTGGGCGATAACCTGGCGTTATTGTTCCTGGGTTGGGAAGGTGTAGGTCTGTGTTCTTACCTGTTAATCGGTTATTACTACCAGAACCCGGCCAACGGTTTTGCGGCAATTAAAGCCTTTACCGTAACGCGTGTTGGTGACGTATTTCTTCTGATTGCACTGTTCTTGCTGTACCAACAGTTCGGTACCCTGAATACACAGTACATCGTTGAGAATGCTGCTGCGGTTATGACCCAAAGTTCATCAATTACCATCTGGACAGCTTTAATGTTGTTCCTGGGTGCTGCTGGTAAATCTGCGCAAATCCCGTTACAAACCTGGTTGGCAGATGCGATGGCGGGTCCGACACCAGTATCTGCGTTAATCCACGCGGCAACTATGGTGACTGCAGGTGTTTATCTATGCTGCCGTATGTTCAGCGTATTTGAACTTGCACCAGAAGTGATGATCTTCATTTCTATTACCGGTGCGGTAACCTTGCTGGTGGCTGGTTTTGCAGCGCTGGTTCAAACCGATATCAAACGTATTCTGGCTTACTCAACCATGAGTCAGCTCGGTTATATGTTTATGGCCGTAGGTGCTGAAGCGTACCAGGCGGGTCTGTTCCACATGCTGACTCACGCATTCTTCAAGGCATTATTATTCTTGTCTTCAGGTGCAGTGATTCTGGCTTACCATCACGAACAAAACATCTTCAAGATGGGTGGTCTGTTCTACAAGAACAAATTCCTGTTTGCATGTTTCGCGATTGGTGGCGGTGCCTTGGCAGCCATTCCATTCCTGACCATCGGCTTCTTCTCTAAAGATGCGATTCTGGCCGCGGTGTGGACACAAAGCCATTTAGCTGGCGTACCAGTCTTCAATACACTGTATTGGGTAGGTGTTGCAGGTGCGTTCTTAACGTCTATTTATACTTTCCGTTTAATCTGGGTGGTATTCTTCGGCAAAGAAAACACGCCTTATCATGAAATCAAAGGCATTACTTACTGGGCTCCACTGGCAATTCTGGCAGTACTTTCAACGGGTCTGGCGATTGTGCTGAAAGCACCAGTCATGAGTATTTTGGATGCTGCACAAATTCCAGCCTTCATTATTCCTGAAGCGCTTGAAGCCGGTGCACATGGTGCTGAATACATCGCGATTGGGGTTGCTTTGGCAGGTCTTGCTGTTGGCGTGGTGCTGTTTGCGTTTGCTTACAATGCCGTAAAAGGCTTTGCTCAGACTTCTCTGGGTTCAGGTCTGGCCAATATCTGCCGTAATGCACTTGGTTTCGATGCGTTGTATGACATCGTATTCGTGAAGCCTTACCTGCTTATCGCTAAAATTTTAGGTCGCGATCCGATTGATGGCTTGTGGCTGGTGCTTCCTGCAATTGTTAAAGCAGGCAACAGCTTTACCAGTTCACGTCAAACCGGTTCATTGCGCGAATACGCCTCTAGTATGGCCCTCGGTGTTGTTGTTTTACTGCTGGTCGTGGTCGTGACTCAGGTCGTGGGGAAATAAGATGGAAGCTCCAAACAATATCATTTTACCCGCACTGATCCTCGTTCCGTTCATTGCAGGTTTTATTTGTTGGATCGTCGACAAGCTCGACGACAAACTGCCGCGCTATATTGCGCTGGTGGGTATGCTGGTAACGCTGGGTCTGACCCTGGCGTTATGGCAATCAGGTACGTATCAATATGCATTGGGTGCACAGGTTCCAAGCTGGGCTGCCCAATTCCAGTTGCCTTGGATTCAAACCCTGGGCATTAACATTCACCTGGCGGTAGATGGCTTATCATTACTCATGGTTGGCCTGACAGCGCTGCTGGGTATTTTGGCCGTCGGCTGTTCTTGGGGTGAAATCCAGAAGAACGTAGGCTTCTTCCACCTGAACCTGTTATGGTCTTTAGGTGGCGTGATTGGTGTATTCCTGGCGATTGACCTGTTCCTGTTCTTCTTCTTCTGGGAGATGATGCTGGTTCCAATCTACTTCCTGATTGCACTTTGGGGGCATAAAGGGGCAGATGGTAAATCGCGTGTTTACGCAGCAACCAAGTTCTTTATCTATACACAGGTTGCAGGTCTGATCATGCTGATCGGTATCCTGGGTCTGGTGATTTACGGTTACATGCTGTCAGGTACCATCTCGTTCAACTACCACTATCTGTTAGCGGTGGCGAATACGCTTGATGCACAGTTACCGGCAGTGGCTTATGCCTTCATGATCTGTATGTTCATCGGCTTTGCGGTAAAACTTCCAGTTTTCCCGTTACACGGCTGGTTACCAGATGCCCACGCACAGGCACCAACAGCAGGTTCTGTTGACCTTGCAGGTATCTTGATTAAGACTGCAGCGTACGGTTTACTCCGTTTTGTGATTCCATTCTTCCCGGCGGCTTCTGCACAGTTTGCAGACATCGCGATTATTTTCGGTTTAATTGGTATTTTCTACGGCGCTTGGTGTGCCTTCCAGCAAACCGATATGAAACGCCTGTTGGCTTATACCTCTATTTCGCACATGGGCTTTGTGTTACTGGCGATTTACGCAGGTAATATCCTGACTTACCAAGGCTTAATGATCATGATGCTGGCACATGGCTTGTCATCTGCTGCATTGTTCATTATGTGTGGTCAGGTCTATGAACGTGTGCATACCCGTGACATGCGTCTGATGGGTGGTATTCGTGGTCAATTCCCGTATCTGGCCTTCTTCCTGATGTTCTTCGTGGCAGCATTGGTCGGTATCCCGGGTCTGGGTAACTTTATTGGTGAATTCCTGATTCTGATGGGTTCATTCAACCAGTTCCCTGTATTTACAATCATTGCTGCAGTGAGTCTGGTGTTTGCAGGTCTTTATGGTCTGATCCTGATTCACAAAGCATTATTTGGTACACCAAACGAAGAGCAAAAACAGCATTACAGCAATCCGTTAAAAGATCTGGATGCGCGTGAAATTGTGATTCTGTTAATTTGTGCCGTTGGTCTGTTATGGCTTGGTCTGTATCCACAAAGCTTCCTTGATATTTCCAATTCAAGCATGGCGTGGTTAGCAAACAGCTACATTCCAGTTCAAGAGCTAGTTGAAGTGACCGAACAGGTAAGCACTCAACTCGAAAATGTGGAGATCCAATAAGTCATGAACTTCACAATGTCATTTTCCGAGCTTATGCCATTAGCTCCTGTGATGATCGTGGCTTTAACTGCGATCGTCGTGATGATTCTCACCGCAATCAAGCGTAACCATAACCTGATTGCGACAGCATCTGTAGTGGGCTTAAACCTTGCTGCAGCGTATATTCTGCTCTCATTATTCGGTGGTGCTTTTGCACCAGCGAATGTCATGGGCATGTTTATGATTGATCAGTTCACACTGGTTTATCAGTTACTGATCCTGGTTGCTGCACTGGCTTGCTGTACCTTGTCACATGCTTATATTGAAAGCTATAAAGACAATCGTGAAGAGCTGTACATCCTGATGTTGTCCTCAGTTGCAGGCGCAATGCTCATGGTGGCAAGCTCGCACTATGCTTCATTCTTCATCAGCCTGGAATTGATGTCGATTCCGGTGTATGGCTTGTTAGCCTATACGCATCAGCGTTCGAAGTCTTTAGAAGCAGGGGTGAAATACCTGGTACTTTCAGCAACCGCATCTGCGATGTTGCTGATGGGTATGGCGTATATTTATGCCTACACCGGTTCACTGTCATTCTATGACTCTGTACAGGCGCTTATGCAGAACCTGCACCAGCCACTGGTCATTTTAGGTATTGCCTTAATTATCTTTGCGGTTGCATTCAAACTGTCTTTGGCACCATTCCACAAATGGACACCAGATGTGTATGCGGGTGCTCCAGCACCAATCGCGACCTTCCTGGCAACGGCTGCCAAAGTGGCGACCATTGGTTTGTTCGTACGTTACTTGCTGACTTCAGGTGCCATCCTGCAAGAATCAGTTATTACACTGCTGACCATTATTGCCGTACTGTCGATTGTGGTCGGTAACTTCCTGGCGGTACGCCAAGTGAACTTGAAGCGTGTCCTGGCATACTCTTCAATCGCACACTTCGGTTATCTGCTGATTGGTCTGATCAGTCTGACTTATGCCAGCTTGGGTAATGTGACTGTTTATGTGATTACCTATGTATTAACCACGATTGGTGCTTTCGGTGCCGTAGCGTTAATGTCGAGTCCATATAACAACACTTCAGAAGCAGAAAGTCTGGCTGAATACCGTGGTCTGTTCTGGCGTCGTCCAGTGCTGACTGCTGTATTAACCGTGATGATGCTGTCTCTGGCCGGTATTCCACTGACTGCAGGCTTTATTGGTAAGTTCCTGATTGTCATGGCTGCGGTAACAACCCAGCACTGGTTCCTGGCAGCGATGATTATTGTCGGTTCGGGTATTGGTCTGTATTACTATTTACGTGTGATGGTGGTGATGTATATGACTCCGCCAGAAACACCAAAAATGGATGCAGTCGATCATTGGGGTCAACGTGTTGGCGGGATCATGGTTCTGCTGGCTGCACTGGCGGTATTGGTGATTGGTGTTTATCCGGATCCAATTATCCAGATGGCGCTTGAAGCCGAGATTTTATCTCCAATTCACTTCATGCTGTCTCAGCAATAATCTTGAAAAAGAGAATTGTCTAGCAAAAAGCCCTCAATATTTGAGGGCTTTTTTGTTTTTATCAGGGTCAAAAAATGATTATAATAGACGGAATTTTATCTTAACCTTTTAGGTGTTCTCCCGTGGCTATCCATGAAATTCGTCATCCGCTCATTCGTCATAAACTCGGTTTACTGCGTCGTGCAGATATCAGCACTAAAAACTTCCGCGAGCTGGCGCAAGAAGTGACCATGCTGTTGACCTATGAGGCGACCAAAGATTTGCCAATGGTCGAGCATGAAATTGACGGCTGGAATGGTGCGGTCACGGTAGACCGTATTGCCGGTAAAAAAATTACTGTAGTGCCAATTTTACGTGCTGGTATTGGCATGCTGGATGGTTTCCTGAACCTGATTCCAAGTGCCAAAGTTTCTGTACTGGGCTTAGAACGTGATGAAGAAACGCTGGAAGCGCGTACCTACTATAAAAAACTGGTGCCAGATGTACAAAACCGTATTGCCATGATCATTGATCCAATGCTGGCCACCGGTTCATCTTTAGTGGCGGCGATTGATGTGTTAAAAGCCAGCGGCTGTAAAGATATTCGCGTGATGGTGCTGGTGGCTGCGCCAGAAGGCATTCAGCGTGTAGAGGAAGCGCACCCGGATGTGGTAATTTTCACTGCCTCTGTTGATCAGGGCCTGAATGAAAATGGCTATATCGTACCGGGCCTGGGTGATGCCGGTGACAAAATTTTCGGTTCCGTGCAAAAAGACTGATTTTGCCAGTGAACAGAGAAGGGGCTTTTATAGCCTCTTTTTTATATACTAAGCTTGAAGCGCAAATGGGGGACAGGTCGATGAGCAACGAACAATATCAGGGTAAAGTTAAGCAATACAACGCAGACAAGGGTTACGGCTTTATTGCCTGTCCGGAAGGCGAAGTGTTTTTTCATATTTCCGATTTCCCGGCCGATAGGATAGAACCGAAGCGAAATGACCGGGTGAAATTTAATGTGGTCAAAAACGGCAACAAGTTTAAAGCAGTGAAAATTGAGCGGGTTGAAGACCAGTCGGCCAAAGCCAAAAAATCCAAAGTGGCCGCCCATAACCAGTCGATTACTTCTTCCCTGCTGTCCAATTTCCGACGTTAGTACTGAGGTAGAATTTATATATTCTGCTTAAGTCGAGTATAAGAATAGAAAAGAGGCTTTTTAGCTTCTTTTTTATTACAATTATTAAAAATATCAAAGATAAGAGCGCATTATGTTTCAAGAGGGGAAAATCAAAAGCTATCATGAAGATCGTGGTTTTGGTTTTATTCAGATAGAGAAAGAGTCAAAAGATTTATTTTTCCACATCAAAGATTTTCCCAATAAGAATGTTCCACCTAAAATCGGTGAAAATCTAAAATTTATAATTGTTGAAGATGCAGGAAAATTTAAAGCCGCGAATATTGTGCGCTTAGACCTAAAAGTATCAGAGCCTGCTGAACAGAACAATCTACGATACAGAAATATCGAGGGTAAAGTTTCGTCAAGAGATAAAAAGAAGTCTTCATGGCTTAACTCAAAGATCATTACTGTATTAGGCTTAATCATTATTTTAGGATTAAGTGTTTTGGTATATAAGAAATATCAAGAATATCAAACTCAGAAACAGCAAAAACTTGAAGAACTGATGATTGCTCAGCAACAGATCGTAGCTGAGCAAAGAGCGGTACATGGCGAATTACCGGAACTTGGACTTAGTGAAAAAGGGAAAAAGAATTTAGAAAATGTCCAAGAGAATGTAGAGCAAGCGCTGCCGGTAAGTAGCAGCTCATCTGAACAATTTAAATGTGATGGCCGCGAGCATTGTAGTCAGATGAAGTCTTATGAGGAGGCTTTATTCTTTATTCGTAATTGCCCAAATACCAAAATGGATGGTGATGGCGACGGGATTCCATGTGAAAGCCAATTTCGATAAGGTATGAAAAAAGCGCCTGCAGGCGCTTTTTTATGGATTAAATACAGTCTTATTTGCTGTCACAGAACTTCATAAAGGCTTTCAGACCTGGACCCTGGTATTTCTGACGATGCACCAGCATAAATAAAGGCCGCGCCAGTTGCCAGAATGGAGTATCTAAAATCACCAGCTGGCCTTTTTCACGTAAAGGCTCAATCGCCAGTTTTGAAATACAGGACATGCCTAAGCCGCCGGCCACAATTTTCAGAATGGCTTCATTATGACCCAGGGTTAAACGGATTTTGGCATCTGGCACATCTTTTAAAATGGCGTTATCAAATACTTCACGCGTGCCTGAACCTTCTTCTCGTAAAATCCATTCCACCTGTTTAAAGTCTTCTGCGGTTAAGGCACGGTCTAGCTGCGCCAGCGGATGATTCGGTGAACAGCAGACCGCCAGTTCATCATCACGCCAGTGGATACATTGCAGCTGCGGTAAATGACAGGAACCTTCAATCAGGGCTAAATCGAGCTGGAACTGGTTGACTGCTTCAATCATTTGACGGGTATTACCGACTTGCAGCTGTAAATGCGCCTGTGGCTGAATTTGTAGGAAGTTGGCCATTAAATCTGGCATCAGATAATCGGAAATGGTCAGGGTCGCGCCCAGACGCAAATCAATGCTTTGCAGCTCACCTTTGGCGGCCTGTTCAAAGGCCTCACAGCGACCCAGAATTTCAAGCGCCTGCGGGAGTAAAAAACGGCCCAGATCATTCAATTGCAGGCGTTTACCTAAACGGTCAAACAATGGTGCGCCTAAACCATCTTCCAGATCTGCTAAAGCCATACTCGCCGCACTTTGCGTCAGTTTGACGGCATCACTGGCCTTGGTTACTGTGCCTTCTTGAGCGACTGCTACAAAAACAGCCAATTGGCGTAAAGTCATGCGCATGAATATAGCCTTAACATTTAAAAAATATTAATAAATTATGCTGCCATGCTACCATGAGCGCAGTCTTTCATGCCACGTACAAATTATGTCAATTGAAAAATTTAGCCTAGAAACGGTGTTATCTGTACATCGCTGGACCGATACCTTGTTCAGCTTTACCATGACGCGTCCAGCCCACTTTAAATTTACTGCCGGGCAATTTGCGCGTATTGGCCTTAAAGTCGGCGATGAACTGGTGGTGCGGGCCTATTCAGTGGTGTCCTCACCTTTTGATGAAACCCTGGAATTCTTTTCAATTGTCGTACCCGATGGGGCCTTTACTTCCAATCTGCAACATCTGCAGGTTGGCGATGAGCTGTATTTGGAAAAAGTACCGTATGGCTTTTTAACCTTGGCGCGCTATCAGTTGCCTTTGCCACAAGACTTATGGCTTTTGGGTACCGGCACCGGACTGGCGCCATTCCTGTCGATGCTGCAAGACTTCGACACCTGGAATAAATACCAGCATATCCATCTGGTCTATAGTGTCCGTACTGCCGCTGAACTGGCCTATGTCGAGCGGATTGAAGAAATTGCAGCGACTTTTGGCGAAGGGCATACAGGTTTTAAATTTGTGCCGATTATTACCCGTGATCCGAACGCACCTTTGCATGACCGTCTGCCGGTGTTAATCGCCAATGGCGAGCTGGAAAAAGCTGTGGGCCTGTCTTTTAATCCGGACAGCAGTCATGTGATGCTATGTGGTAACCCGCAAATGGTGGAAGATACCAAAGAAGCCCTAAAAGCGCGTGGCCTGAGCATGAATCGCCGTGGAGAAGGCAATATCGCGGTAGAGAATTACTGGTAAGCTTGAGTGCTACAGGCTTACTTCAATGGTCTGCTGTTCTCAGCCTGGTTTATTGTTCTGTGAGGATGTGATGCAAGTGTTTCAATCCATGCTTATGGCCAGCGTCGCGCTGGTGGCGGAAACTACGCTGCAGGCAAATATCACAGGCACGGAAACAGAAGTGACGGTACAAGAAAATGTGCTGATCTATACTGGCCCGCTCAGCCAAGATGCCAATACCCGTGCAGCTGCCTTGTTAAAGCAGTTCCCGCAAGTACAGACCCTGAAAATCACCAGTCAAGGGGGTGAAATTGGTCTGGGAATGGATTTGGGTGATCTGGTCTATGCGCATTAGCTGAATGTAGAAGTCGGGCAATACTGTTTTTCCTCCTGCGCCAATTATGTGTTTCCGGCCGGAAAGGTCAAATATCTGAACTGGCGCAGTCAGCTGGGCTGGCATGGCGGCGCCATGTAACCAATGCAGTTTGATGATGCAGACATGGAGCAGGCCTATCAGCAGTATATTGGCCCGATGCGCGCCAGAGAAACCGCGTTTTTCCAGAAAATTCAGGTCCAGCAGGCATCGACTACAGCAGGGCAAGCGCCTGAATATGCGCGCTATCAAGATTGTATTGGCTGGCGCTATACACGCCAGAAAATGCAAAGTTTTGGAATAGATCAGGTGCGCTATAAACAGCTGATCTGGCTACCCAAATCCAGTTTTAAGCAGCAGTGTATTTTTACCATTCGCTAACGGATTAAATGAAACGTATATTCTATTAAAAAACCTCATCTGTATGATTCAGATG
This sequence comes from Acinetobacter sp. C15, assembly GCF_013420645.1. Classification (NCBI taxonomy): domain Bacteria; kingdom Pseudomonadati; phylum Pseudomonadota; class Gammaproteobacteria; order Moraxellales; family Moraxellaceae; genus Acinetobacter; species Acinetobacter sp. C15. The sequence goes on along the minus strand of NZ_VOXR01000006.1, from coordinate 71,052 downwards.
AGGTTTTTTTGATGAAGTGTCAGCACCACTTGAATATGCTTAATGCACAAACATATCCATAAAATGACGGATTTCCTGAATCGCTGTTTCTGTATCAGTAGTCAGCCAGGTCGGTTCAAAAAAGCCGGCATAGTGTTCGACACGGTCTGCAGGGACCACCAGACGCACTGGACATTCTTCTTCCAGTAAGCGCCATGGAATAATCGGCACTTCATTATCGAGCCAGGCCGCGACATTACGCACATCAATCACCATGGCATTAATGCAGTCTGGAAACGGCATCACTGAAAACTCTTCAGTACGACGGCGGAAATATTCCAGATCGCCCCATTTCAGAAGAAAGCTCGGCTTACTGAACTCAATAATCCCGATTAAATGCTGATCACGCGTGTAGTGCAAAGCACATTGATGTGTGACGTCAGTGTCAAGATCAAGCGTTACACTTTGTTGACGATACGCCATAAAATTCTGGAGCATGAAAAAAAGAGTGACATATTATAGCGCATTTGTATGCGTTAAGGCAGTGCTTGTGGTGGGCGAGCTGAAGCAAATTGTTACCTGGCATTTTGCTGTATCAAGCAAGGAGGGGCTGATCAGCACTGGAGAATGCTCAGGCTGCTGAATTTTTTCTCTCATCTAGGCGATTCTATATTCCTTTTCATGTGCTTATTCTTCTAATTTTGCATCAGTTATTCATCTGCTTATTGCGACTAAAAAGTATACAAGTCCTGTCAGCTGCTAAATCCAGTTTACGTCAAAATTTTGAATAAAATGAAAGCAGTAAAAAACTTCATTTTTTGTAATTACATTTTTCACCATCTCACAATGCTTTGTCACACAACACAACAATGCTTCTTGTTAGTATAAAAATTCGACAAGCGAATAGAAAAGAAGTGAGGGAAACATGAGCCATGATTTTAACAAGCCACCTCATGTCACAAGCGCAGAAGAAGTACAAAAGAAAAAACGTATGCCAGTTTTTATCTTGATTGCTGTGGGTGTTTTTCTGCTGGCACTGGTGGTGTATATGTTTGCGGATCGTGATCCTAAACCGAGTGAGGCACCACCTGGGCATCCGAATGCCAATGTAGAACAGGCTACACCCAATAACAGTACGCCTGCAATGGCTGAAGAAGGTGTGGCGACCACAGGTGTGGATGGCGACATTGGCACCGCTGTAGATGGTGATTCAGCCACTGCCACTGATGGCGATACCGCTACGGCCACCGCTCAATAAGTCTGAAGATTGCATAAACCCTGACCGTCAGTTCAGGGTTTTTTGCGATAGCCGTGCATTCTTACACGCTTGGTACTTCATAAAAACACGGTACTTAAAAATACAAAGTACTTAAACCTTTCATTTTTACCATGATCAAGATGCGCATCTTTTGCCATGAACAACGAATGTAGAAAGTCATAACAAGAGGGCAAGACATATGAATGATTATTTTGATGGAAACCCGAGAGGTGCAGGCTTCGATGCCATGTACTACTGGGAACAGTTTCATCCCATTTTATCGGCGATTGCCATACTTATTATTGGTTGGATTATTGCTTTAATTGTCGGTGCAGCCATTAAAAAAGGCTTAGAAAAGCTGGGCACCAACCAGAAGCTGTCGCATGCCACCGGGCACCGTCCCAATGTAGAAAGTATTCTGTCCAGAGTTGCCTTCTGGATCATCATGATTATCGCGATTATCGCGGCGCTGAATGTGCTGAATCTGACCAGTGTCAGTGGGCCGTTTAGCAATATGATTCAAAGCTTCCTGGTCTTTATTCCCCAGTTGTTGGCAGCCATTGCGGTCGGTTTTATTGCCTGGATTGTCGCAACGCTGGTCAAAATGGGCCTGCAGCGCGTACTGAATCGTACCCAGCTGGATGAAAAGCTCAGTGCCGATGTCGGGGTTAGCCCGATTAGCCGCAATATCAGTGATATTGTGTACTGGTTAATCCTGTTACTGTTCTTGCCAATTGTGCTGTCGATTCTGGGCTTAAACGGCCTGTTGTATCCAGTACAAAACATGGTGACTGAAGCCATTTCTTATCTGCCGAATATCTTTATTGCCGGCGTGATTATTTTTGTCGGTTATATTCTGGCTAAAATTGTCCGTGGTATTGTCGAAGGTTTAATTGGTAGCCTGAATCTGCAACAGCAGGCGCAAAAAATTGGCCTGTTCAAGAACTCTAACTTGCCGAAGCTGGTCGGTTCTTTTGTTTTTGCCCTGATCATCATTACTGCATTAATCATTGCATTTGAAGCCTTGGGTATTGAGGCGATTTCTCAGCCGGCAACCGCCATGCTGCATGAAATCATGTATGCAATTCCGCATATTATTGCCGCCGGTTTAATCCTGATCATTGCCTATGTGGTGTCACGTTTCGTGGCCAATCTGGTGGTTGAAATTATTTCAGGTACGGGTGTCGATGAAATTCCGGCCAAACTGGGCGTACAACGTTTCCTCGGTACCACCAAAGTATCGACCATGGTTGGTTGTCTGATCGTGTTCTTTACCATGCTGTTTGCCGTGTCTGAAGCGGCCAATCGTCTTGGTTTCGAGCAGGTAAGTGGTCTGATTTCGATGTTCATTTACTTCGGTGCCAATATTCTGCTGGGCGCGGTTATTCTGGTGGTCGGTTTCTGGCTGGCGAATGTGGTGGCCAAAGTGGTCGAGCGTGGTGAATACAACAGTTCACGCTGGTTAGCGACGCTGGTACGCGTACTGATTATGGGTCTGGTCGTAGCAATGGGCTTACGTGCCATGGGCATTGCCGATTCTATTGTGAACCTGGCCTTCGGTCTAACCTTGGGTGCAGTTGCGGTGGCCTTTGCTCTGGCCTTTGGTCTGGGTGGCCGTCAACCGGCAGAACGTGTTTTAACCGATCTGATTGATAAAGCCAAACGCGAAGCCAAGCAGCCGAATCCGTTGAAACAGGAGCAGGACAGTGCGGCCAATAGCGGCTTTATGACCCCAGGAGTAAATCCAATGAACAAACAGGACCCGTCACAAGGGACAAATGCCCCAATGACCACGGATTTGTCGAATACCACACCGGCAACGCTGACCACTGCACCACAGGAAGATGAAGCATCCGGTGCAGATCAGGTTACACCTGATACGCTGAAGGTGGATCCGGCGCATCCGGCCAATAATAATCCGTTTGGTTCAACTGGTGAAAAAGAACCGGATGTCGATGCACATCAACCACGAAAAGATGACCCGAAATAACCTGTCATCTATCTACAAGGTCGATCAAACTGAGTGTTGATCGACCTCGTTTTTTGTTGAAAACTGGAGAAGCAGAATGACGAAAAAGAAAGCGCCTTCTAATCTTTTTGCACCCGTAGTGATTGCAGGGATTACCCTTGGCTTTTTGGCCAGCGCATATAAATTTATTTTTGCCAAAACTCAAAACCAAAATCAAAACCAACCCGCCCAGAGCGCTGATGATCCGGGCGATACCGGGCAAGCTGCGACCAAAGTCGATGATGTTGTATAAATGAACAATTTTTTGCTATAGTGAAGCTTCATAAAAAAGGAATAAATATTTCATATATTTTAGATGCTTAGATTTAATCTGTATGAAATATTCAGGGAATAAAATCGACGAAAGTCTATTTGGGGAAGACCTTATGTTAAAAATTAGCTTAAAACAATCAGAACAGCCGGCAGTATTACCAAAGCATATTCAGTGCGCCGTGATGAAAATGCAGCAGACCATTTTACGTGTACAACGCCAGAATCATCTGTGCTTATTGCGCACAGATTATCTGGAATAATTCATCTACTAGTTTTATAAACCATCAGACATATTGGGCGGCGGCATGCGCTGACGCCCAGGCCCACTGGAAGTTATAACCACCTAAATGGCCCGTCACATCCAGCACCTCACCGACAAAATACAAGCCTTTCTGCTTTTTACTTTCCATGGTTTTGGAAGAAACTTCAGTGGTATCGACGCCACCTAAAGTCACCTCTGCGGTACGGTAGCCTTCGGTACCTGACGGTTTGACTTCAAAGCTGTGCAGGCGCGCTGCAATCTGCTCCAGTTTTTCATCACTCAGCTGCCCGATGGCGCTTTCCGCCTGTTCCGGCCAGATCAGCTGTTGCAGCTCTGCCACCACACTTTTCGGTAAATGTTCGGCCAGTAAGGTACGTAACAGCACTTTCGGCTGGCTGGATTTTTTGGCTTTAAAAAACTCGGCTAAATCCACGGCCGGCAGGAAGTCGATATGAAAACTTTGGCCGACATCCCAGTAATTGGACAGCTGCAGCGAACTTGGTCCGCTTAAACCGCGGTGAGTAAACAGCAAAGCTTCGGTAAAGCTGTTTAGCGTATTGGAAAGTGTGGCCTCTACGGCATTACCACTGAGGCGGGTAGTGACTTCTTTAAAACTGTCGGAAAAGGTAAACGGCACCAAGCCAGCACGGGTTGGATAGACATGATGACCAAACTGCTTGGCAATTTCATAACCGATTCCGGAACCCCCTAGCGTCGGAATGGACAGGCCGCCACTGGCGATCACCACAGATTCCGCCTGAAAATAACCTAAAGTGGTTGCGACCTGAAAACCCAAATCATCTATGGCGGTCATGGCTTTGACTTCACAGCTGGTTTTAATCTCGACCAGACCGGTTTTGTCACACTCGGCCAGCAGCATATTCAGAATGTCTTTGGCGCCATTTAAGGTAAACAGCTGCCCATGTTTACGTTCTTCATAGTCAATGCCGTATTCGCAGACCAGCCCGATAAAATCCCAATTGGTATAACGACTGAGCGCGGAAATCACAAAATGCGGATTATGTGAAATATAGTTGCTTGGCTCGACATAGAGGTTGGTGAAATTGCATTTGCCACCGCCCGACATGAGGATTTTCTTGCCAACTTTATTGGCTTTTTCCAGCACCAATACTTTGCGTCCGCGCTGGGCAGCCATATAGGCGGTCATTAAACCAGACGCACCGGCACCCAAAACTAGAACATCGTATTGATTTGCTGTTGCCATGTTGCACCGAGAGAAAATGAAAGCGGACTATTATAGACTTTATCGTTTGATGATGCCGCATTTTCCAGATTGAAATGTGCGCAGAATATTTACTTTTCCTATAAAGCAGGAATGGTCTATCAATAAACCAAATCATCGTTAGCAAGGCCACATTTTACTGTTTTAAGGTGATTTTTTACGCGGCAAAGTCGTGTTTATTTGATCTGGTTTTATTTTAAAGTTGTTTTAAATCAATATTTTAGTATTTATTAAAGGGGCATTGTTGTTCAGAATAAATAGCAATTTTTAGACATATTTTTTATGTCATGACTTTGTCTCTTGGGGAACACAATGAATAAAACATTATTAAGCCTGGCGGTAATTTTGAGTATGGCTTTCACTGGCTGCGGTGGCGGCGGTGGCAGTGACAGCAATACGGCAGCATCTTCAAATCCATCTGCACCGGCTCCTGTGACGCCAACTTCACCTGGTTCAACACCTGATACCACGCCTGTCACTGCCAGCTTGATCAATGACGTTCGCTTTGCAGATCTGGCCACCGAATTTAGTGCCCAGACTTTTGGTCTGGACAGCTGGAATCCGAAAGCGATGGTGGTGCATCAGGATATTTTGTATGTGGCCAATGACAGCGCCGAGGCAAGCATTTTGCGTTATGACCTGAAAGCCAAGCGAGTCTTGAGTTCGATCCATGCCCAGAATATTTCCGGCATTGGTCGGCCGTGGAATCGGTTGTTTGATTTAAGTGTACATAACGACCGCTTATATGCGGCTTCTTATTCGTCTAACCGGGTCGATGTCTTTGATTTAGGCTCAGGCGAACCACAATTTCTGATGTCGTTGGGAACCGGCAGTTGGTCGGGTGATCAGCACAATACCGTGGTGGTGCATCCCATGTCGGTGGCAGCGAATGATCAATATGTATTTGCCACAGATACGCATAGCCGGATTAATGTCTGGAAGCAAAGTGAGATCAGTAGCACCAATCATTTAAAAGCCAAAAAATATGCACGTTTGTCCTTGCCGAACTGTGGTTATAACTGTAGTGCGCGTTTGGAAGCTGTCGGTAATTTGCTGTATGCCAGTTTTAATAATGGCATGAGCTATGTATATGACCTGACTCATCTTGAAGAAGGCGCAACAAACGTGGCGGCGACACGACAGGAAAATGTGGGAACACGGGTATTTCATGCCGCGGATGACCAGCGTTTTTATGCAGCCCATACTTCAGGCCGGATCGACAGTTCAGCTTTACCAAATACGCAAAATCTACAGAATATTTTTCCAGCCGCAGAAGAAAGTTTTTATAAATATCGTACGGCAGGGGCGAGTACCGATCAGCAACTGGCCGGTGCCTTAGATATTCAGGTTAGTCAGGAACATTTATTCAGCCTGTTTAACGGCAAAATTGTCATGATGCCGCTTATGCGATTGCAGCAGTTCCAGTCCAATACTGCTGCCACAGTCACGGCACTCAAGCAGCAGCAGGCCCAAAGCCGCAGTTATGTGCTGCAAGATGGTGAAAGTTGGGAAACCCTGACCAATGAAAACCTGCGCCATTTTTATATGGATAATATTTTATCGGCAAATTTACAGCATCTGGGGCAAAATTACTCCAGCCTATGCGCGTGAATGGGTGATTATGATTACCAATTTTGCCTATCTGGTGAATAGCCCTGAGTTTAAACACATCTGGTTTAACCATAAAGCAGTCATGGGGCATGACTTCTTTGGCAACAAGGGCCAAGTGGTCGGAGATGGCGGTTACTTTACCGCAGCGGAGTATCAAAAATATTATGATGAGATTATGAACCGTGGCAAAGTGACGCTCGGGGTGACCACCGTGGGCGGCGGTTTAGGCGGACGAAATGTGCTGGGAGTCGATACCTGGCTGTTCTATGCGCATTATTTCAATACCAGTATTGGTATTGTGGGCCATGAGTTCGGCCATCACTGGGGCAGCCACGACAGCGCCTGGGCCAAAGGTGGCTATGGTTTACAGGAAATTAATCAGCAATTGCATCAATATTTACAGCGTAAACAGCGCTTGCCGTATATGGACCCAGAGCTGAATAAATTCCACTTAACGCCACGGGCTGAGCTCTATAACGGGGTCGCAGAAAATATGCGCCGGCCACGTCCGGATTCACATGTGAATCATCTGGAGCGCTATTTTGCCGCCAATCCATTGCCAGAGACCAATCAGCCTTAAGTTTTGATTTTCCTTCCATCCAGTTGAAACTGTATCCGCTGGATGAAAGCCCGATTGAGGACGTCACAACAGATGAACTTTGAATTTCACAGCACATACAGATCATCAACAAAACTTTCATCAGACTTTTTTATGATCTGTTTATATGAAGATGTCGAGCCTCAACTTGACGCAGTTACACTTTGATTGGCTTAACAATAAATAGAAATGTCGGCTAGACATCTATATCTGGTATCGGACTTTATAAAAAAGGAAAAAATCAATGAATCAAACCGCGGGGCTGGATCAACTCAAACAATACAACCTGATCACCTATATTCTGTATATCGTCGGCTTTTTTGTCGGTGTTACACCAATTATTGCCATTATCATGAATTATTTAAAACGCGCGGAAATGCGTGGCACCTGGCTGGAAAGTCATGTGAACTGGCAAATCAAAACCTTTTGGGTGACGCTGATTGCCTATCTGGTCGGTGCGGTTCTGACCACCATTCTGATTGGTTTTATTGTGCTGTTGCTGGCCTTTATCTGGCATATCTACCGTTTGGTGAAAGGCCTGATGGCGCTAAACAATAACCAGCCGGTATCATAAATAGACTGCACTTGAAGCTAATGCTTTAAAACGCGCGTCCCTGTAGCCCGCCAGTATGGATCAGTAAAATTTTCTGGTCTGGCCCAATTTTATCTTGATCAATCAGATCAAAGATGCCGCGCAGCATTTTGCCGGTATAAACCTGCTCCAGCGGAATATTATAACGCTGCTCAAACGACTGAATAAACTGGATTAATTCGGGTGTGGTTTTGGCATAACCGCCACAGCAATAATCATCCAGAATACGCCAGTTGCGTTTGGTCGTGAGCTGCGCGACCTCCTGAGTTAAAAAATCACCTTTTAAGGCCGAAAACCCCAGCAGTTGCTGATGTTGCTGGCTGGTCTCAATCAATCCGGCAAGTGTACCACCCGTACCGGCGGCACAGCAGATCAGGTCGAATTGCGCATCTTCCGCTGTCAGAATTTCCCGACAGCCTTGAACCGCCAGCGCATTGGTGCCACCTTCCGGAATCAGATAAAAATCGGGATATTGCTGTTGCAGGTGCTGCAAAAAATCGGGCTGATCTTTCTGGCGATAGGCATTGCGGGAGATAAATTCCAGCTGCATGCCAAATTGCTGTGCCGTGGCCAGGGTCGGGTTGAAAGGACGCTGCGCCAGTTCTTCACCGCGAATCATGCCTAAGCTCTGAAAACCAAACTTATGCGCGGCAAAAGCGGTTGCAGCAATATGATTGGAATAGGCCCCACCAAAGGTCAGCACTTTTTCAAACCCCTGTTGCCGGGCGGCCAGCAGGTTGTATTTCAGTTTAAAAAACTTGTTGCCCGAAATCTGCGGATGAATCAGATCCAGCCGCTTGATGCTGATGCGCTGGTGGCGATATTCAATGTGCTGATAAGGCACTTGCTGGGCAATAGAATCAAACATAGACAGAACGGAACGTTTTTGACAATTCTAACTGAAAACGGGGCACGGCCATCAATGATGGCTAAATAATCTTTCACGATAAAAGCCGGATCAGGCTTGCATAAAAATAGTAACTGTGCAAAAAATAAACGGATAGACTTTGCAGAAAGGGAGAATAATGATGAAAAGAATCATCTTCCTGCTTATTTTAATCCAGGGCGCTTTACTGGCGGCTTGTGACCCGACCAAAGATTTAAACCAGCCCAAAACGGAAGAAACACGCAGCATGATTATTGGCGGTGTGCCGGTGCATGATCAGGATTATCTGCTGCCCAAGCAAAAATCGAGTGTGAGGCCAGAACAGGCTGATTCATCACAGATTTATTAATATTGTATTTAATTGATCATATTGAAAAGCGCTCAGGCCTAATGGCACTTGAGCACTTTTTTTATGGCCCGTAGATTTCAGCGGATTGATTAAAATACAGAGTGAATTTTATAAGGTCAGTATAAAGATCTATAGTGAAAAATATCGTGAAAATCAAAACAACTGGTAAAAAATAGGAAGATATTCAAAGCACTTGCTTGTAAAATGCCGGCAGATCATTGTATTGGATAGGACTGTGGAATCCGTTTTTATTTTGGGATCAATTGCGCTGGCATTGATGTTGGGGGCCATGAGTCCGGGGCCAACATCAATTTATGTGGCGAAAAACTCGATTGCGATTTCACGTCAGCATGGTCTGTTTACCGCGCTGGGCACCGGTTTGGGCGCAGCCATCTTTGGTTTGCTTGCGGTGCTGGGCTTACAGGCCTTTTTACTGGCTGTGCCATCGGCTTATCTGGCCTTAAAAATTTGTGGCGGTTTATACCTGCTGTGGCTGGCATTTAAAATTATTAAACATGCCAAAGACCCGATTCAGGCCGATCATGCTGCCGGCACGCAAATGTCCTTACGCCGTGCTTTTATGACCGGTCTGATTACCCAATTGTCGAATCCTAAAATTGCCATTGTGCTGGCCAGTATTTTTACCGCGCTATTACCCAAAGAGATTCCGCTGTATTTTTATTTTGTCCTGCCTATTCTGTGTTTCTTTATTGATGCCGGCTGGTGTTCCTTGCTGGCGGTGGCACTATCGGCGGAAAAACCGCGCGCAGTCTATTTAAAGTTTAAAAAAGTGTTTGATCGTGCGGCCGGTGTGGTGATGACGGTGCTGGGTCTAAAGCTGATTTTTGGTATGAAATAGATGGCTTAAATTGTGTTGATCGTTGATCAACATATCTCAAAAAAGCCTCCGTTTTGTCGGAGGCTTTTTTATCTTAGAACATATTTTCTTCAGAATTGGCGGAAATCCGGTGGATAGATAAATCTGCGCCATTAAATTCTTCTTCCTGACTTAAACGGATGCCCATCAGCAGTTTCAGTACGCCGTAAACCAGGAACCCCCCGGCCAGCGCAATCAGAATTGCCAGCGCTGTGCCGAACAGCTGGGAGATCAGGGATACGCCCCCCATACCACCGAGCCATTGCTGCCCAAAGATGCCAACTGCCAGCCCACCAAAAGCACCACATACGCCATGCAATGGCCAGACACCAAGCACATCATCAATCTTGAGTTTATTCTGGGTATAGGTGAAGAGTTTGACAAACATAATCCCGGCGATGCCGCCAATCACAAAGGCACCGAGTGGATGTACCACATCGGAGCCGGCGCAGATGGCCACCAGACCGGCAAGTGGACCATTATGTAAAAAGCCCGGGTCATCTTTGCCTGCAATTTTAGCGGCTATTGTGCCCCCGACCATCGCCATTAAAGAATTGATTGCCACCAGTCCGGAAATGGCATCCAGACGCTGGGCGCTCATGACATTAAAGCCAAACCAGCCGACAATCAAAATCCAGGAACCCAAAGCCAGAAAAGGAATAGATGAAGGCGGATGGGCACTGATGCGACCATCTTTTTTATAGCGACCATAACGCGCACCCAGCAGAATCACCGCGGCCAGTGCAATCCAGCCCCCCATGGCATGTACCACCACCGAACCGGCAAAGTCATGGAAACTGGCACCAAAGCTGTGTGCCAGCCAGAGTTGCAGACCAAAGTTGCCATTCCAGATCAGGCCTTCGAAAAAAGGATAGATCAGGGCAACCAGAAATAATGTCGCTAAAGCTTGGGAGCGCATTTTGGCACGTTCAGCAATGCCGCCCGAGATGATTGCTGGAATGGCCGCTGCAAAGGTGAGCAGGAAGAAACAGCGCATCAGATTATAGCCATGATCGGCTGCCAAGGTATGAGCATCATGGAAAAAATGCTGACCATAGGCAATATAATAGCCTACTAAAAAATAAGCGATGGCGGAGATGGCAAAGTCAGTTAGAATTTTACTTAAGGCATTGACCTGATTTTTATGCCGAACGGTGCCGAGCTCTAAAAATGCAAATCCGGCATGCATGGCCAGCACCAGCACTGCACCAAGAAGGAGAAATAATAAGTCGATATTTGGCATTGTGCGTTCCAATTGAGTGCACGGGATCAGGAAAAGAAACTCAGTATATCGAGGCGAATAGATTGTAAAAGAGGGGCAGACTGCGGAAATTTTGATGAAGAATTTCGTGAAATGAATAAGACTCGATATAAAGCACAGTGCGGTTTTTTGCACCAAATCAAGTCTTTTTTGAACGCTGTAAAATTCAATATTATTGGCTATTTTTGAAGGATTTAAATTGATTGATACAAAGGTGTGCAGCAGTTTGTATGTTTACGGTGCATTTTGAAACAGGCTGGACTGTTTAGAAAATTTTAAAAATTAAGGCGAAAATTGCTGCGAGGGCTAATGTGGTTGCGTGTAGGAACAGAAAAAACGAAAAAAAATGGCAAAAGAGTACTGGGTTTAAAACAAAAGAACCCCATTAGCGGGGTTCTGTTTATAAAAGTGACTTAGCTCAAGAGAACTGAATTAATCAGTAAAATGTACTGGAATCCATTGATAGCTTTTACCATCTTTTGAATAAATATGGCCGATGCCCGGGAACGGTAAATGCGCGGCCGCAATAGTCTGACCGTCTTTGGCATATTCAGCAAAATGCTTTAAGCGAGTTTCGACTGCTGCTTTCGGGTCAATATCGAATTCAATGGCGGTTTCAGGTTTATCAAACTGAATGGTATGCGAATGCACAATATCACCAATAAATACCAGTTCCTGCTGCTCATGCTTTAATTTAAAACTGTAATGTCCCGGTGTATGCCCGAATGACGGTTTAAACTCGACACTACCAAAGGCCAGAGATTTATCGGAGAAGACTTTAATCTTTTTGGCTTTTTCATAAGGTGCTAAAGCCGCTTTGATTTTTTCCACCGTACCCAAAAAGCCAGCCTGTTTGTCTTTCGGTAGTTTTTTTACGGTATTGGGATTGAGCCAGAAATCATATTCAGTTTTGGCAATATGCAAGGTTGCATTGGGATAATTGGCTACACCATTATTTGAGATGCCACAGACATGGTCAGGGTGTAAATGTGTCAGAAAGACACCATTCACTTGTTCAGGCTGATGGCCTGAGGCTTTTAAATTGTTATAGATTGAACCTAAGTGATCGCCAAAACAGCTGGCTGCACCGCTATCAACCAGATAAAGCTGACTGCCGGTATTGACCAGAAAGGCATTGACGGAGGTCTGGATGCCTTTGGCTTGATCGGCATAGTATTTTTGCAGAATCTCGCTGAATTCCTGATCTGCCACACCTTTAAATTGTGAGCGGTTGAGATAGTTGGTGCCATCGAGCAGGGCGGTAATCAGATAAGGCCCAAACTGATGCTGATAATAGCCCGCGACCTGTTTTTGTTGGGGGATGGTTGGTTCAACGGCTTGGACTGTGGTGATAGTTGTGGTGCTTAAAGCGAATGCGAGGAATAGGGGTTTTAAAGTTTTCATGGGATTCTTATTGGTTTCAGGAACATATTCTATTTTTAGCACATTGTTTAAAAAATTTCTTGGTTATAAAATAAACAATTATTCGATAAGAGTACTGTATGAGAGAGCCAGAATATTCAGGAAAACCCTTAGCTTATTTAGATCAAAATATTTTAGATGGTTTTTTGAATTGTATTGAAACCGAGCCAGACTTCGTGCAAGGATTTTTAGAGCGTGTACAAGTAGTTTATTCAAATATCACACTTCAGGAAATTTATAGAGCAGGCATAAAAGATACTAAATATTCTGACGAATTTTTAGTTTTATTAGATCAATTTGATGCCATTTATATTGAAGCTGAATTTGATGAGCATTTTAAATTTACTGGGAAAATGAAGCTTTTATCAGGGTCTGCAAAAGTAATTTATGAAAATTATATTAATGAAAGCTTAAAATATGATGAATTTATTAATCCACTACAGAAACTATTTTTGCTATGTATGGTGGTGTTAAAGATTATGAGGATATGGAAAATTCACAAATAGAATCTCAATACTCTTTATTAAAATTTATTGAAGATCAAATAAATAATTTAAAAAACGAAAAAATTGATCATCCATTTTTTAACTTATTTATTCAAGAAAAAGAGAATGAGTTAGATAGTCTAAGAAAGCAGATGTCTGATTTTGAAAAGAATGTGAAAAATAATACTAATCATCTAAAGCAGATTAATACTGAAACAGATGCCCACTTAGCTTTTAGAAAAGAGTTAAAGATAAATATTGACGAAATCAATAAAATTCAAAGTCCTGATGTTTTGACAAAACTTTGGGAGACTCTTAGGAAAAGTAATTCATCATTAGACGAAATCCAATTAGATGATTTTTTGCAAATTAGAAATGTGAAACATAGCTTTGAAAAAATACATGTAATGTACACAAATCTAAATTTGATGGGCTTTAGACCAGAAAAGAAAGTAAAAAATGAGAAAAAATTTATCAGTTCTCAATCAGATATTTCACATGTAGCTTATGCGAGTTATTGCGACTATTTCATTACAAATGATGAACGTTTAGCAGATAAGAGTGATGCTATCTATGAATATTTAGAGATTCCTACTGAAATATTGAATATTCCGAAATTTTTAGATAAGTAATAGTTACAGTGATTTTGGGGCGACATGGATGTCGCCGTTCACTTGTGGTACAGGGACGTATCATCAAGTGAACAAAAGATTTTTGTTATTTTTGATCTTTCAAAAGTAAGGGAATGCCTACGCAAAGCAAATATATTTTATAAGATTAAAATGGGAGGGTGTAAATAATTCTGTGTAAATACAGTTTTAAAAGGGGCTGTGATTCAATAATCCTCTCCCTAACCCTCTCCTTTAAAAAAGGAGAGGGGGACTTAAAGGCATCAAAAAGCCCCTACAACGTAGAGGCTTTTTTCATCTTAATCTAACAATTAAGACACTTTATCACCCGGTTTAGCACCAGATTCAGGTGAAATCACCCAAACACCATCGCCATTACCCGCAGCGAGTACCATACCGTTTGAAATACCAAAACGCATTTTACGTGGTGCAAGGTTTGCCACCATCACCACCAATTTGCCTTTTAAGTCTTCAGGCTTATAGAACTCACGAATACCGCTAAATACGTTACGTGGCTCAGCTTCACCCACATTTAACGTCAATTGAAGAAGCTTGTCAGAACCCTCAACGTGAGCTGCTTCTAAAACTTCAGCCACACGTAGGTCAACTTTCATAAAATCATCAATATTAATGATTTCAGCTTCACCGACTTTCGGTTCTGGCTTTTTCTCAGCTTTCTTCTCTTTTTTCTTCTCAGCTTTTGGCGCTTCAGCAGGCGCAGCCAAAGAATCTTTAGAGGCATCGACCATCGCTGCGACTGCTTTCGGGTCAACACGTTGCATGAGCGGTTGGAACAATGCAATTTCATGTGCAAGCAGAATCTGCTGACGCGATGCAAAGTTAAAGCTGTCTAACTGTAAGAACGCTTGAACTTGTTCTGCCAATGTTGGAAGTACAGGTGAAAGATAAACCGCCAATTGACGGAATAGGTTGATCCCGACAGAACACACATCATGCACTTGCTGTTCTTCGCCTTCAATTTTCGCAAGCGCCCAAGGCTTTTTCTCATCAATGTATTGATTGGCTTTATCAGCAAGCGCCATGATTTCACGAATCGCTGTTGAGAATTCACGTGCTTCGTATGCTTGCGCGATTGAATCACCAGCGTCAATAAAGCTTTGCACCAGTTCAGGCTCGGCACAGGTTGCACTTAATGTGTTATCAAACTTGGTGTTAATAAATTTGGCACAACGACTGGCAATATTGACCACTTTACCCACCAGGTCAGAGTTTACTTTCTGCACGAAATCATCCAGATTCAGGTCAGAATCTTCAACTTTATCAGACAGTTTAGATGCGAAGTAATAACGCAGATATTCCGGATTCAAGTGCTGTAAATACGTTTCCGCTTTAATAAACGTACCGCGAGATTTCGACATCTTCTGGCCGTTTACAGTCAAGAAACCGTTTACAAATAAACCGGTTGGGGTGCGGTAGTTGGCACCTTCCAGCATTGCTGGCCAGAACAGCGCGTGAAAATAGACAATATCTTTACCAATAAAGTGATAGACCTCATTGTCAGAATCTTTTTTCCAGTAATCATCAAAATTCAGGTCTGGACGTTTGGTTTTGACGTAGTTTTCAAAGCTCGACATATAGCCAATAGGTGCATCAACCCAAACGTAGAAATATTTATTTGGCGCATCCGGAATTTCAAAGCCGAAGTAAGGTGCATCACGGGAGATGTCCCAATCGTTCAGGCCATTGTCAAACCATTCATCTAACTTGTTGGCAATTGATACCGGCAAACGGCCTTCATCACGGGTCCATTTTTGCAGGTATTCACCAAAGTTTGGCAATTTAAAGAAGTAGTGATCCGATGATTTTTCAATCGGCGTGGCACCGCTTAACGTCGATTTCGGATTTAACAGTTCAGTGGCGTTATACGTGGTTCCGCAGACTTCACATGAGTCGCCGTACTGATCTTCGGCTTTACATTTCGGGCAGGTGCCTTTAATGAAACGGTCCGACAGGAACATGCCTTTTTCCGGGTCGAACAGTTGTGTCACAGGACGTACGGCAATATTGCCGGCATCACGGTTCTTGATATAAATTTCTTGCGCGCGTGCCTTGTTGGTGTCGCTATGGGTGGAATCATAATGATCAAAATCGACCTTAAAGCCGGCAAAGTCACGCATATGTTCGGCCTGAACATTGGCAATCTGCTGTTCTGGTGAAATACCGTTGGCTTCAGCACGTAGCATGATGGCGGTACCGTGAGCATCATCCGCACAGACATAAGTCACTTCATAGCCCATTGCACGCATGGCACGAACCCAGATATCTGCCTGGATATAACCGAGTAAGTGGCCCATATGGATTGGACCATTGGCGTATGGAAGGGCGTTGGTGACTAAAATTTTACGCACGGATTAACTCTCTCATTCGTGTTCATTATGCAATGTCCGCGATTTTACCTTAGATGATGCAGGCTTGCACAAGGGAATCGGTGAATTCTTTTCAGGACCGGATAAAATCTGCATTTCTGTGCCGAAAAAACAGAAAAAACCAAGTCTTTGACTAAGATTTATAATTCCTGTGGCTGCACTGGCTTAACCTTCGTTTAAATACCCGTTAAACTAGGGCATTCGGTTGTATATCCAGATTTGGAGTAACTTTATGTCGTGGCTTTCTTCACTAAAATCGGTCTTTGCTCCTGCACAGGAGGTGAAAGAGGAAGAAATCCAGAAGGTACTGCAAAACTATGTACTTCCTGCTTCCCAAAACGCACTCAAAGAGCGTATTTCTCAGGTCAATGTACAGGGACGCATCCTGCAATTAACCATCAATACCTATCCGGAAGAAAAACAGTATTTGCAGCAGATTCATGATGATCTGGCCGATGCACTCGAGCAATGCGGCATCAAGGAACTGAATCTGCATGTGGTGCAGCAAAAAACCGGAGCGAAAAAAGAGGGTGGCTGTGGTCATCACCATGCCGAAGGGGAAAGCTGTTCCAGCAAACCACAAGCTGCAGCAAAATCCAGTCTGCCACCTGTGGTCGATGCTTCGGCAAGTTCAGATGCGCTCAAGCAAGCCAATGCCAACTATCAACCCCAGCAAGAAGAAGCGCCAATTCAAAAAGCTGCACCGCAGCAGCGTGATGTGCCAAAACATCCACGTATTCAAAACGTAATTCTGGTGTCGTCCGGTAAAGGCGGGGTTGGAAAATCAACCACTACCGTTAATCTGGCCTTGGCGATGCAACAGCTGGGTCTGAAAGTGGGTGTATTGGATGCCGATATTTATGGCCCGAGTATTCCAACCATGCTCGGCAATGCCGGCCAAACCCCGATGATTGAAGCCGAGCATTTTGTGCCGCTAGATGCCTATGGGATGGCGGTGCTGTCGATTGGTCATTTAACTGGTGATCATAATACCCCGGTGGCTTGGCGTGGACCAAAAGCTACGGGTGCCCTGATGCAGTTATTCAATCAGACCTTGTGGCCAGATTTAGATGTACTGGTGATTGATATGCCGCCGGGAACCGGTGATATCCAGTTAACCCTGGCGCAGCGTATTCCGGTCACGGGTGCCGTAATTGTCACTACACCGCAAAACGTAGCCTTAATGGATGCGACCAAAGGCATTGAGCTGTTTAACCGTGTACAGATTCCGGTGATAGGTGTGATTGAAAATATGTCGACGCACATCTGTTCTAACTGTGGTTTTGAAGAGCAAATTTTTGGGACCGGTGGTGGCGATCAACTGGCCGAGCAATACGATATTCCATTACTGGGCCGTTTGCCGCTGAATGTACAGATTCGTGAAAATGCCGATGCCGGTAAACCGTCTGTGATTGCCGAAGATGATGCAGCCGACAGCTATCGGGAAATTGCCCAGAAAATCATGGATAAACTGCCAAAAGCAGACAAAGACCAGAACCGGATTTTTTAATTCTGTAATGTAGTGAATAGAAAAAAGCCCAATCTTCAGATTGGGCTTTTATTTTAGGCAGATGATAAACCGGATGGCGTCGATTTTTGCTTTCTGGCTTGCAGCACATTAACAGCCACTGCAATCACCACCATGATGGTACCGGCAATATCGGTATAGGTTTCCGGAATAATCATCATTAAGGCACCCACCCCCATGAAAATTCGCCAGAACCAGTTTAAACCGGTTTTGAAATAGCCCTCGACCGCCGCGCCCAAGGCTAGAATCCCAATAACCGAAGTCACGGTAATGCTGACAATGGTGGTCCAGGCCGGGAAGGCAAATTCACGCGCATTAACGGCCACATTGGTGGTATCAATCATCAGCATGGCCGGGTTATATACAAACAGGAACGGCACAATAAAACCGGCCAGTGACAGTTTCAGTGCCTGAAAACCGGTCCGCATCGGGTCACCGCCAGCAATCCCGGCACCGGCAAAGGCGGCTAGCGCCACCGGCGGGGTGATATTGGCAAACAGACCAAAATAGAACACAAACATGTGCGCCACCAGGGTCGGAATATCAAAATGGGCCAAAGCCGGCGCAGCCATAGTCGCGGTAATGATATAGGCCGGAATTGAAGGCAGGCCCATGCCCAGAATCATGGAGGCCAGCATGGTAAAGAACAGGGTCAGGAACAGGCTGCCCGCACCAATACTCATAATGGATGAGGTCATGACAGTACCAAAACTGGTCAGGCTGACCACCCCAATAATAATTCCGACCACCGCACAGGCTGCCATCACCGATAAGGACTGCCGGGCACCATCGGCCAGGGCATCCAGAATTTCCCGAATTCCCATGCGGGTGGATTTTCTAAAGGCTGCCACAATAACCGTAAGTACAATGGTATATACCGCGGCATAACTGACCGGAATTGACTGGAACAGGAAAAACACCAGCGCCACAATCGGAATCAGCAAATGTCCGCGCTCTTTTAGCACTTCTTTAACCCGGGGCAAATCTGCTTTGGGTACCCCTTTTAGGTTGTCTTTCCCGGCACGAAAATGGACTTGGGCCATCACGCCTAAATAATACAACAGCGCCGGCAGGGTCGCGGCTAGGGCGATGGTGCCATAACTGACGCCGGTAGTTTCCGCCATAATAAAGGCACTGGCGCCCATCACTGGCGGTAAAATCTGTCCGCCGACCGAAGCACTGGCTTCCACCGCGCCGGCAAAATTTTTGTGATAACCAATCTTTTTCATTAGCGGGATGGTAAAGGAACCGGTACCGACCACATTGGCCACTGCTGTACCATTAATACTGCCCATAAAGCCACTGGAAATAACCGCCACCTTGGCCGGGCCACCCTGTTTATGCCCGGCCAGGGCCATGGCCAGATCATTAAATAATTTGCCCATCCCCGATTTAGCCAGAAAGGCGCCAAATAAAATAAACAGGAAAATGAAAGTCACCGATGCGCCAATCGCCGATGAATACAGGCCTTCGGTTTTCAGATACATCTGCCCGAAAATATCACTCACGGTATAAGGCCGGGTCAGCAACCGTTCTGGCATCCAGTTAAAATGACTGATAAAAGGATAAGCTAGGAAAATCAGCCCGAGAATGGGCAACATCCAGCCCATGACCCGTCGTGCTGCTTCCACTACCAGCACCACGGTCATAATTGAAAACACAATATCCAGTACATTGGGAATCCCGCCGCGGGTGGTCATAATGGCCTGATATTCTTTCCATAAATATAAAAATGAAGCGAGAGAGGCGAGGGCCAGAATCCAGTCGAACCAGACCACATGCTGGCGGGAACTGGACTGTCGTGCCGGATAAAGTAAAAACACCAGTACCAGACCAATGGCCACGTGCGCCGAGCGTTGTAGCAGTTCTGGAAGCGGGTTAAAGGTAATAAACAGATGAAACAGCGAATAGCTGATGGCAATCGCGGCAATAAACCAGCTGACCGATTTGCTGCGAGGCTGACGCGTGACCGATTCCCGGTCAAATTTTTCCAGCAGGGCCTGCTGTTCTTTTTCATCCAGCTGTTCAATGGTTACTTTTTCTTGTTGTGTCATACGCAGTCTCCTTGACCCCACCATTTCCAGAACGGTCGTTGCTGTACCGAAAAATGCACCACCGTGTAATCAGGAAAATCTTCGGCTATGGGCCAGCGTTTCTGATTGATCTGGAGCTGTCCTTGCATACGGCGTGAAATGGTCCAATGTAATTCTTTTAAATGATGATTGACCTGCATACGTACCTGGCCATTGGCTTGGCGCAGCACAGGATAATGATCCGGTGTACCGGCACCAAAGGACACCAGGTCGGTATGCGTTAAAATAAAATGCTGATCTTCACGCTGATAATGTTCCTGCCAGCGGGTTTTTTCTACCGAATGTTGCCACTGCAACTGAAACTGTTGCGGGCGAATCACACAGCTGGTGTTAGGACCTTTGTGACTCTCTTCAATCTTGACCAGGGTATAACTTTGCGGAAACCACAAGCCGAGCAGGATGATCAGCATCAACAGAAAAAGTGCAGCCCAAACTGCACTTTTATAGCTGAACATTAAGGTGCTGCCACCTCATCATAATAACGTTTCGCCCCTGGGTGCAGCGGTGCAACCAGACCTTGCTGGGCTTTTTCCAGAGTAATATCGGTAGCGGCCTGATGGGCATTGGCCAAATTGCCTAAATTGTCAAAGAAGGTTTTGGTCAGCTTATACACATCATCTTCAGACAGGTCGGAACGTACCACCAAGGCATTCATAATGGCCGCGGTCTGCACATCTTCTGCATTGCCATACGTGCCTTTTGGAATTGCCATTGGCAGGAAGTAAGACTGGTTCTGGGCAATCTGTTTGACTTTGTCTGCATTAATACTCACCAGTTGCAGATCAAAACTCTGCTGTAGTTCCATCAATGATGAATTTGGAATACCACTGGTCAGGAAGGCCGCATCCAGTTTGCCACCTTTTAAGGCATCGGCGGCTTCGGCATAGCCCAAGTAATCGACTTTGACATCGTCATAGCTAATCCCAAAACCATTCAGCAGGGTACGCGCATTAACTTCCACCCCGGAGTTTTGTGCGCCCACGGCAATACGTTTGCCTTTTAAATCTTCAATAGAGCGAATCCCGGATTTTTTTGAAGCCACAATCTGCACGTAGTTAGGATATAAAGCCGCAATTTGCTGCACATTGCCAATTTTATCTTTAAAGCTGCCTGTGCCCTGAATGGCTTCGGTCAGACTGTCACTCATCACAAAAGCCATTTCGACTTTATTCTGTTTTAGCAGATTCAGGTTTTCAACCGAAGCGCCGGTGGTCTGGGTTTTGGAATTAACGCCGTAGGTTTTGTTATACAGTTCGGCCAGACTGGTCCCGATCACGTTATAGGGACCGGAGGCACCACCCGTGGCAATACTGACAAAACGGGTTTGCAGTTTGTCGGCAGCAGCGGTACTGCTTTGTGGATCGGCCTGGGTGTTATTCTGGCCCGGATCATTGGAACAAGCACTTACACTAGCTAAGGCCAGCGTCAGCAAGGTCAGTTGCGTCCATTTTTTCATTGACTTCTCCTGTGATTATTATCGTCATCCATTGTTGAAATATTGAAAGATTTCAAACTTAAAGCTGATTCTGGTTATTCTGGTTAAGGCAGCTTGTTGAGTTAAAAATTAACTGAATAATTTGAACTTGAACAGTTTTTTTACGCATTTATACAATTGGGGGAGAGTAAAAATGGACTAAAAACCCTTGATACATTAGAGATGAACGGCCCAGTTTTGATGACTGTTATATATTCTTTAATATGTTTTTAAGCTTATGATAATTAATGATAAATATATTGTAATTGACTGTATTTTTAGTTGAGGAATTTATCTGTTTTGCTGCACAATGAGGCCAGTTACAATTTATTTTTTGCCTATGCCTTGCAACTCCATTACATTTGCAGCATTCGCGCATGAGGCTGGCTATGATTTCATGGTTTTTTATTGGTTTGGTGATCACCATCTTGTTGACACCTGGTCCAACCAACACCTTGCTGGCCTCTTCCGGAATTCAGGTCGGCATCCGTAAATCTTTTCATTTAATTCCCGCTGAAGCCTTTGGTTATCTGATTTCCATTACCCTGTGGGGCATACTAATCGGGCAGGTGTCGAGCCAGTTACCGTTATTGCCTACTGTACTAAAACTGTTTAGTGCGGTTTATATCATTTATCTGGCCATCAAGTTGTGGCGTACTGCCAATGTCGAACAGCAGTTTCAGCAGCCGACCATTCGTGCACGTGAACTGTTTGTGGCCACTTTACTAAATCCGAAGGCCTTGCTGTTTGCTTCTGCAATTTTTCCGGCCATCGCCTGGACCAGCGCCGCACATTATGTGGCACATATTCTGATGTTTCTGATCCTGATTATTCCCATTGCATTTTTCTGGACCCTGATTGGTTCCTTTTTGGCCAGCAATAAAATCCGCTGGCTTAATCCGGCCAATCTGCAAAAAACAGCATCCTTGCTGCTGTTCAGCTTTTCAATTCCGTTAAGTTATTCGGCGCTTTTAAGGCTTTAAATGACCCATCTACAGCAGGCAGAAAAGTCGACGTCATGCCTGCTTATTTCCATTGGTGCCGATTTCAGTTAAAGTACAGCGCAGTAAAACATTCGCTTTTGGATAGAAATAAATGGCAATTAAGTCTGATCGTTGGATTCGCGAAATGAGCGAAAAACACGGCATGATTGAACCGTATGCACATAATCAGGTTCGATTTGATGAAAATGGCAACAAACTGATTTCCTATGGCGTTTCAAGTTATGGTTATGACGTCCGTTGTGCACGTGAATTTAAAGTATTCACCAATGTTCATTCTGCCATTGTTGATCCAAAAAACTTTGATGAAAAAAGCTTTATTGATATTGAATCGGATGTCTGCATTATTCCACCAAACTCGTTTGCCTTGGCGCGTACAGTTGAATATTTTCGTATCCCACGTAATGTTTTAACCGTATGTCTGGGCAAATCGACCTATGCGCGCTGCGGTATTATTGTCAATGTCACGCCGCTCGAACCAGAGTGGGAAGGGCATGTGACCTTGGAATTCTCTAATACCACCAACTTGCCTGCACGTATTTACGCAGGTGAAGGCGTTGCACAGATGCTGTTCTTTGAATCAGACGAAGTGTGTGAAACCTCCTATAAAGATCGTGGCGGTAAATATCAGGGCCAAACTGGGGTGACCTTACCGAAAGCCTGATAGTGGAAACTTAAAATAAAAACAAGCGAGCCGTTGTGCTCGCTTATTTTTTCTCCAATTCATTCATCGGAAATACGGGCTTTTTGGCCTGTATTTTTTGCAATTGATAAATTATTACGCATAATGAACAACAATTATGACTTGGTAATCGCATGTTTTTAAGGATAAAAACACATAAATAAATAGCCAAGTTCTGGATAAATAAAAGAATGATGCGGAGCATCTGGGAATAGGATGGTCGAGATGACTGAATATGGAATTGGCCTAAATTTTAGAAAAAGTTGCTTAGCTGCCTTGGTCGGGATGTTGCTAAGTTCTCCTGCATATGCTTTACAGAATCTATCCGATGAACATCTGGCAAATACCACAGGTGAAGGGATTGCCTTGCTTCCTGAAAATTTCAAAATGGTATTTCAGCGCCCGAATGATGTGTCTGCGGCATCAAGTTATACCCGTAATCTCGATAATCCGGAACAATATGACACCGGTTTTATTCGCATCATTCCGGTAGGTGAAAATTACGATAATTTAACCCTCAGTCAGACTGATGCTGCCAATCAGAGAACCAAAGCGGATATTTTTATTTATGGTCTGGCGCTCTCTGAAACCAATAACAATATGAACCAGCGCTATAGTAATCAGGGGTTTGATTGGGGCAGTGCTGCGAATCCCTGGTTATTTCGCGCTGGTACAGCCGAAAATATCCGTCAATTTGACAGTACGAATGCAGCGGCCGATATCAGTTATATTTCTTTAGAAGCTCCTTTGGCCAAAGTGGATGCTGATGATCAGGACAATAATATTAAACTTGGGCTTTGGTTAGATGCTTTTTCACGCAGCTGGAACTCAAGTAACAAGGTGGACCCAATTACGGGGGCACCTGTCACGACCGATGCGGTCAATGATCCTGACTTATTAAAAAATCAGCGAATTCGTTTGCAATTGGTGGCCAATGGTCTAAGCCTAAGTGGTTCACAGGTTCGACTGTTTCAAACCATGCCTTCTACCAATGCGGTAGAAAGTCAGACTTTAGGTATGGCCAGTCTTATCCGTCTGAATACCAATGATAATCCTGAAGCTCTAATTTATGAAAATACCCAGGCTAATAAAGAACTGCTCAATGCCAGAGGTTTGCGTATAAGTACAGCAACCCTCAATGATGGTACCGCGGTTACGCCTGCACTCGACCGTTCTTTAGCCCCAATTTTCCATGCTGAAGAGGGTTTGTATTTGTATAGCCCTAACATCAATTTAGTGCTCGGCAATATGCACCAACCGTTTATTTTGGGCTCGGAAGGTCAGAATATTATTTTAGAAGTGACCCGCATTCCGAATGTCCCTGAAATTTATAAACAGATTTATACCTATTATGCCGATATTGATGGTGATAACACCGAGATCAACCCTGCTGACTATAAAGGCTCAACCTGTAATGTTGCTTATTGTGGCTCTAATATTTCCCAAGTACTTTCAGGGGCAGGAACCACCAACTATCAGGGAACCAATGCAACACATAGCAGTATTTCAATTGGTAGTGTGACACGTGATCCGACCACGAATCTGTTAAAAGCCAACACTGCGAGTAATTCTACCGGTGTGGTATTTAGAAGTCCGCATGCAACTACAGCACCTGTAAACTTGGGCTCGGTGGCAATTGATGGTGTGCTGATCCAGCACTTGAAGTTTAAGACCACGGGACTATAAGAGGGAACTTGAGATGCTGAAAAAAATCTGTTTTCCACTGACCCTTTGTGTCAGTACATTCAGTTCTGCTCAACTGGTCAGTTTAAATCAAGATGAACTGTTAAATACGGTCGGGCAGGGCGGTGCCGATTTAAGCTGGACGCTTTCTTTAAACCATAAATATGCCAATGACATGAGTCTCAAGAATATTTCCGAACTCAGTAATGGTGAGGTCACTACGGCAAATTATCAGTATGAATGTAGCAATGATGTGTTATGCCGTTTTGCTTTTTCTCCCAATAATCATCGTGATGAAAATGGTCAGAAGTGGCTGGTGTTTAAACAGATTCAAGGCACGATTCAGATTGATAAATTCTCCTTGGAAGGCACCACCATTATTAATAAGGATAAAAATCCACAAACAGCGATGCTGCTTAAATTTTATGATCAGCATCCTCTGAAAATCAGGAATCTAGGTTTTGCGAGTCTGGCGGTTGAGTCAGGTAATGAAGGTTATTTAAACAATACCCGATATACCACCTATAACAATGGTTCTCAGGTTCCTTCATTTGATCAGGGACAGGAACAGGGATTTATGGGACTGAATGTTCATGGCAACTTGCATCTGTCAGGAGATATCAAAATTTTCAGTTATAACTGCTCAGGAGCTGCAACCAGCCGCTGTTAAGCGTTGGGATTTCAAAAGGACATTGAAATGAATAAAACAATAAAATTAAATGTACTTGCCTTATCTATCTGTTTAGCTCAGCAGGCATACGCACTACAGCCTATTTCTGATCGTAGTCTCAGTCAGGTGACAGGGCAGGATGGTATTTCTATTACCCATGAAGTTTCGAAGGTGACAATTGATCAATTGAACTGGGTGGACTATCACAATACCGGAAGTATGAAACTGGGGATGCATGATATTGAAGTGCTCAGCTCGGGGGGGCAGAATATTAAAAGTACCCTTGATGTTGACGTTGGTACCACAGCAAATGGTGTCGGTATGCATATCCAGGCGAGTATTTCACCATTTAAATCTACGGTTCAGAACATCATGCTCATTTGTGAGCCGAACTGTGGTGATAACCAAACGGATCAGAACCTGGGGTCTTTAAGCTTTCATACTATTTCACCACTACGTTTTAACTTAATTACCAGTAATGGATTATTTAACCGAAATGATCTGGCTCATTTAGATTTTGAGCTTAAAAATGCCAGTATTTCTTATGGTCTAAATGGCCAGAACCTGACCTTAAAAGATTTTAACTTTAACCTGTCTGCAGATGGGTATATGTATTTGGATCAGGATGAAGGGATTGTGCTGGCAACTAAAAACAGTCCTACTGGCCAAGACCATATTGTAAATTTAGGACGGGTAGAAGATCTGACCAATGTATCCGATAACCGGTCAGGAGCAACCAATCCAGGGGTGAATATCGATTTACGTTATGGTCCAGAGGGAAGCCAGAATAACCTGATTCGTATGGGAGCTTCTGGAGCAGTGACCAATGGTAAGCTCTTTATTAATGCCAACCAGGCTGGAATTGGGAAGTTTAATACGGTTAGTCGTAATTCAGGCGATTTGACTGAAACAACACGGCAAGCCGGTGGTTATGATATAGCAGGTCCGGGTGGTTTACATCTGGGTATGTCTGCCGAATTTACCCGAGAAGGCAACCCGCTACTCAATGGCAGGGCTCCGACTACACTCGAGATTGGGCATACAGGTACAGGCAGCTATGCAATTGAATTTTCTAACTTATCGCCACTTGCAGTACGTGATAGTAATAATGTTGATGACTTGACTAAACGCAACGCCTATATTGATTTTGGTGATATTTTTATTAATACCGTTCAGGCCAAATCTTTAAACTTTATTATCAATGAGAATATGCAAAAGGTGCTGGGCAGTAATACTCTAGAATTGATTTATAACATTAGCCCTGATCAGAATGCACAGAATTTAGCGCTTATTGCGGTGCGAGGCATGGACTTTCAGGCCATCGCGCGTAAGGCCAGATTCATTTCAGATAACTCGATTAATGCCATTACCGCAACTTCTGGCGAGTGGGGGATTGGTATTCCAATCTTTAACTTAAATACCAACCTGGCTTTGTATGCAAAAAATTATAGTCGTAATGGTGTTGACCGTTCTGGTTTAGGCTATAACCTGGCACTTTCGACGGAAGGCTATGGTATTGACCAGAAAACAGGCGCACCAAGTACAACCTCTATTCTGATTATTGATGGTGCGACCGGTAAATACAGTGGTGAAGAAGTCAACTATTATGCGGGCCTAAGAAATATAGATGCGTACCTGAAATCGGATGGGGTGATTGGTTTTGAAGAAGATGGTATTTATGTCAAGGCAGATAACTTGCTGCTGGCTGCAAAAGCTGAAATTGCAATTGGTCAGTTGCCTGGCTCTTTATATGACTGTGCTGAAGTGGAGTGCCAGAACCGGGTAGTTCCTATCGATAACTTTGCCAGAAAAGATGACATCTTGGCTTCTTTAGCCTTCAAGCTTGATGGTAAAGGTGAACTTATGATTATTCCTGGTCTTGAGTCCACGAATGCCACACCCGATACTAATTTTTTATCTTTAAAAGCAAATTTTGAATTTAATCCGATTGCAGAGACAGATAAAGATAATCCAAGTGTTTTGGGCAGTTATATCAGCCTGATTAATGAAGACCGGAATGGCGTCGGGACTAAAACCTCCAGTGTAAATTTAAACAAAATGCAAGGTCATGTTGGTTTAGATGCCCGTGTTCTAGTGAAACAAGATACGGTGGTCTTAGATAATCAGGTGAACTTTAATTATAAAGCGACAATGCAGTCTGGATTGGGACAAGCTTTTAAAGCAGAAATGGCGATGTCTCCATCTGGAACGATGCAAAAAATTGCTGATTTTGCCATTCCTGGTGGCAATATGCGTAGCACTTTAGGGATCACACCACGCTAAGTAGATGAAATTGGCTTAAGGATTTGAGTATGAAAAAAACAATAATGTGGGCTCTTATAGGTTCAGCTTTATCCATGACGAACACAAGTCATGCCTTATCTGTGCTTGAAGATGCTGAATTATCGGATGTGACAGGACAGGCTTTACTTAATTTAGAAATGCAAATGGGTGAAGATACAAGAGATGCTTTAAATAACACTTATAATCAATCGAATATTAGCTTTTATAAGTTAGGTTTAAGTGCCGAAATGGAGCTGAATGCGAATATTAAAAAACTACAACTGGGTTGTGGTGGAGTTAACAACTCACTTATTTCAAATACCTGTGATATTGATATCGATAATATTTCTTTAAGTGGTTTACCTGCAAGTACTGATTACACAGCAGATCAGCGGGCAGCAAGTTCTGCAATCATTACTAACCCTTTTATTCAGTTTGCAATTAGAAATGGAAATTCAACAGCAACTCGCGAAATATTGGGTTTTCGTATAAGTGCTGAAAAAATCGCCGGTTTAATGACGTTAGGTACTGAAAATAGCAATGTTCCGAATGGTATTAATACTTTTAGCGGTTATATGAAAACTAAAACAGCCTCAGGTGTTGCGATTACAGAAGAACGTAATATGGCCTATGCTGATACAGGTATGAAAATTAAAGGTGAAGTATCAGGTGGTCTGGGGTTTGGTAATTGTGGTGGATTCCTTAACCCTTGTTTAGATATTGAGTACGAGTCAGACCAGTATAATTTAAAATTAAGTTCTACAAATGCTCCTTTTACTATTCAGTCTACTGTGGTTTCGGGTACGCGATTAACAGATGTTAAATTGAAAGGAGCAGGGACGGTTGGCCAAATTAACTTTGAGGGACCATTAACAGCAACTGTTTTAGGTTTTTTAAATTTAGAAAAACAGGTAACGGGTAATATTACGGGATTAACAACAGATATTACTGTATCTCAAGACCTTGGCCTGATTCATGCGTTATATTTAAATAACCCTGCCTCTCTTTCTTTGCAAGCTGAGAATATTTTGTGGCCTGGTGCTTCAGTGGGGGCAAATAGAGGTTGGTGGCTTGCTCTGGAAGATGAGGTTGAATTAGGAAGTTTAAGTCCAACTACTAAAGTTGCAATTAGTAATGCTGTACTTCAGCAGACAATTAATGGAATTAATGCAGATTTAACAAATAATCCAAGAGCATGTGGTAACTTGTTAACGGGGTGTATAGGTGGTGATGCTTTAGAGGTCGGAAATATTCCTTTGACAACTGATCTGGATTTTCCTTTAACAAATCTGGTCTTGCAGGGGCAGGAGTTTAAATCAAACTGCTACGGTGGTATGAAATTCTGCTAAGCCTTAAAACTAAAAAATCCCGCTGAAGCGGGATTTTTTATAAGCCAAGATTTATTATTTTGCGAGCTTCGCCAATAACTCATCTTTGCTTAAGTTGGTTGATTCAGCATCACGGCGACCTTTATATTCAAAAGTACCCGCATCTAAGCCTTTTTCACCAATCACAATACGGTGTGGAATACCGGTTAACTCCAGATCAGAGAATTTCACTCCTGGGCGTTCATTACGGTCATCCAGTAGTACATCATAACCGGCAGCACTTAATTCTGCATATAAGGCTTCTGCAGCTTCTAATGTGCGCGGTGACTTGTGTGCATTCATTGGTACAATTGCGACTTCAAATGGAGCAATGGCAGCTGGCCAGATAATCCCTTTCTCATCGTAATTCTGTTCAATTGCAGAAGCCACGACACGGGTCACACCAATACCATAACAGCCCATGGTTACTACAAATGGTTTGCCATCTTCGCCTAACACTTTACAGTTCAGTGCTTCAGAATATTTTTGGCCCAGCTGGAAAATATGGCCCACTTCAATTCCGCGTTTAATTTGAAGTACACCTTTACCATCTGGAGATGGATCGCCTTCCACCACATTACGAAGATCATAGACCTCAGTAAACTGTGCATCACGCTCCCAGTTCACACCCGTAGCGTGTTGATCTGCGGCGTTGGCACCTGCAACAAAGTCAGACAAGACAGAAGCAGCACGATCGACAATCACGGTCATGCCTTTTTCAACTAGACCTTGTGGGCCCACAAAACCAGTGGTCAGGCCAAGCGCAGCAATTTGCTCTTCAGTGGCGAAGGTTAATGGCGCTGCAATTAAAGGATGCTTTTCAGCTTTAATTTCATTCAGTTCATGGTCGCCGCGCAGGAACAGGGCAATCACCGGAACAGTGCCATTTTCATCGGCAATGCCTTGTACCAGTAAAGCTTTAACAGAATGTGCAGGATCCGTACCGAGGAAGCTTGATACATCCGCGATGGTCTTTTGATTTGGAGTATCTACAACAGTTAAGGCTTGGCTTGGCGCTGCGCGCTCACCGACCAGAATCGCTTCCGCCATTTCAATATTGGCTGCGTAATCTGATTCAGTCGAGAAGGCGATATCATCTTCACCGCTGTCTGCCAGGACGTGGAATTCATGGGAACCTGAACCACCAATTGAGCCGGTATCGGCCTGTACCGGACGGAAATCCAGACCAAGACGGCTAAAGATCCGGCAGTAGGTGTCATACATGACATCATAGGTTTCTTGCAAAGAAGCCTGATCAACGTGGAAAGAATAGGCATCTTTCATGATGAATTCACGTGAACGCATCACCCCGAAACGTGGACGGATTTCGTCACGGAATTTGGTCTGAATCTGGTAGAAGTTCATTGGCAGCTGTTTGTAACTTTTCAGTTCAGTGCGTGCCAGATCGGTAATCACTTCTTCATGGGTTGGGCCCAGCACAAATGGGTTGTTGTGACGGTCGGTAAAACGCAGTAATTCCGGACCATATTGCACATAACGGCCCGATTCTTCCCACAAAGATGCAGGCTGAGTCACTGGCATAAAGGTTTCTAAAGCGCCGGCGCGGTTCATTTCTTCACGGACAATCGCTTCGACTTTATTTAATACGCGTACCCCCATCGGCAACCAGGTATACAGACCTGAAGCCAATTTACGGATCATCCCCGCACGTAACATGAGCTGATGTGAAATCACTTCAGCATCATTTGGGGTTTCTCTTAACGTAGCAAACAAAAAGCGACTCGCGCGCATGGAAACTGTCCTGATAATTAATCGTGAAAGCAGAGATTATACGATAAAAAAATGAGGTGAACATTCGGAATGTCACCTCATTGTGTTTTCTTCTGACTCAAGACATCAGTTTGCGGCTTTGGCGCAGCATGAAATTCTTGAAATCATCCAGATAGGTGAAGATGACGGGCACCACCACCAGCGTGAGCAGGGTCGAGGTAATCACCCCGCCAATTACCGCATGGGCCATGGGCGCACTCTGTTCGCCGCCTTCACCCAGACCGAGTGCCAGCGGGACCATGCCCATTACCATGGCAGACGTGGTCATTAGAATCGGGCGTAAACGGGTTTTACCGGCCTGAATAATCGCCTCATAACGCGGCTCACCTCTGTCCATGGCCTTTTTAATAAAGTCGATCAGCAAGATGGCATTCTTGGTGACCAGTCCCATCAGCATGATAATCCCGATAATCGAGAACAGGTTCATGGTGGAGTTCAGCAGGAACAGCGCCAAAAACACCCCAATCAGCGACAGTGGCAACGAGGCCATAATCGCAGCTGGGTGAATAAAGCTGTTAAATTGCGAGCCCAGCACAATGTAAATAAACACAATCGACAGGGTGATGGCGGTCAGTGCATAACCCGCAGATTCAGCCATATCGGCATTGGAACCTTGGGTATCGAAGCTGTAACCCGGCGGCAATTCAAAGTTATTTTGAATGGCTTCAATGTCCCGGCCAATATCACCAGCTGGGCGACCTGCGGTATTGGCTTCAACCAGAACCTCACGAGCCAGATCACGACGGTTAATTTGTGAGGCACCAAGATTTTCTTCAAAGCTGGCCACACTGGCCAACGGCACCAGAATGGCTTGACCATTGGCATCGGTTTTTTGTGAGGTCAGCGACATTTGCTGGACATCACTCGGCAGGCTGCGGCGGTCTTCAGTCAGACGGACATTTACATCATAGGTTTCGCCGTTTTCATCTTGCCAGGTGGTGACGTCATCGCCGGCAATTAGCGGACGAATTACGTTGGCAATCTGGTTCACAGACAGGCCTAAATCACTGGCCAGTACCCGGTTGATCTGCACTTCCAGTGTTGGTTTCGGTTCTTTCAGGGAGCTTTCCAGGTCGACAATGCCATCTACCTTGGCAATTTCCAGCATAAAGCGGTCGGAAATCTGTTGTAGCTGGTTTAAATCCGGCCCTTTAATCGAAATCATCACCGGTTTTTGCCCGCCCGATACGGTTTCATCTGCCGAGGCCACCGAGGTGACACGAATGCCAGCCACGGTTTGCAGGCGTTCACGGAATTCATTATTCAGGTCAGTCAGGGTTTGTTCACGCTCATTGCGCGGCGTAACACGTACGCGTAAATTGACATGGTTTTTACCGCGGTCAGTCAGACTGTTAACCGAACCATAGGTAGAAATAACCTGTGGATGCTGGCGAATAATCTGATCGACCTGTTTCAGTTTGGCTTGTGAATATTCCAGCGAGGCATCCACCGGAGTTTCAAATTTAATCCGGATTTCACCTTTGTCCGGTACCGGTACAAATTCGGTACCAATCAGTTTGGATAAACCGAGTGCGCCAAATAACGAGGCCACCGCAATCAGCAGGGTAATCAGACGGAACCGTAAAGCCAGTTTCAGCAGCTTTTCATAGATATGACTAAGATTGTCCAGTTTGGTGGAAATCCAGTTCAGAAAACGTTTCACCCGGCCTGGCTGTTTGTTGGGGTTCTTACGCTCGGCCCAGTGTGCCGACAGCATCGGGTCCAGGGTAAAGCTAACAAACATGGAAATCAGAACTGCGGTACTTACCGTGACCCCAAACTGATAGAAGAAACGGCCAATAATCCCGCCCATAAAGGCCACCGGCAGGAATACTGCGACAATGGTCAGGGTGGTGGCCAGAACCGCCAGCCCAATTTCTTTGGTGCCATCCAGTGCTGCGGTAACGTGGTCTTTGCCCATGTCGGCATGACGGACAATATTTTCCCGCACCACAATCGCGTCATCAATTAGCAGACCAATACTTAAAGACAGGGCCAGCAAGGTCATCATGTTGATGGTAAAACCAAAGGCCCAGATAAAGGTCAATGTGCCGAGCAGGGCAATTGGCAGGGTCAGGCCGGTAATGGCGGTGGAGCGGAACGAGCCTAAAAACAGCAGGACGATCAGTACTGCCAGTGCTGCACCTTCAATAATGGTGCGGGCCACATCACGGATACTGCCGCGAATGCCTTTGGAACTGTCGACCACCACTTTGGCTGTGGTGCCCTCAGGCAATTGTTGCTGAAGGTCATCCAGCACTTTATAGGTGTTATCGACCACCTCAATGACATTAGAATCTGAACTGCGCAGAATATCCACCGCAACCGCAGTTTTGCCATCTAAAAAGGCACTGGACTCTAGCTCGGCCTGGCTATCCTGAATGTCAGCGACCTGTTTCAGATAAATCGGTGCACCATTTTTATTGGCAATAATCAGGTCCCCAAAGGCCAGCGGATGGATAACCTTGGAGTTAATTTCAACCACCAGCTCGCTGTTGGCCTGTTTCAGGGTGCCACCCGGCACTTCAATATTTTCTGCTTTTAAGGTGTTGATGACCTGATCTACACCAATCCCGAAACTTTGCAGTTTTTCCGGCTGTACTTCAATCCGGATCTGGCGCTGCGCATCACCGAGTAAATTGACCGTTCCCACCCCCGGTACGGTGCGCAGTTGCGGCACAATACGCTGGTCCAGATAAGCACTTAAATCACGCAGCGACATCTGCTCGGATTCAAACACAATCGACATAATCGCGTTGGCCGTCGGGTCGTACCGCTCCACCACCGGGTCCTGGATTTCATCGCGGAATTCGGCGGTGACGCTGGCAATTTTATCGCGTACATCCTGCGCTGCTACGGCAGAAGATACATCCAGATTGAACTCGGCAATAATGGTGGAAAGGCCCTCACTGGACTGGGAAATTACCTGTTTGAGACCGGAAATGGTATTGATCTGATCTTCCATTTTCTTGGTAATTTCAGATTCAACCGTTTCCGGCGAGGCGCCCGGATAGTTGGTATAGACCACCACAAACGGAAAATCGACATCCGGAAATTCTTCAACGCCCATACGCTGCCAGGAAGCCAGACCCAGCACCATCAGACACAGCATCATCATGACCGTAAAAACGGGATATTTGACACTAATTCGGGTAAACCACATAGTTTTCTATCCTGAGGCGTTTTCGGCGGTCTGGCTGATGCTGACCGGTTGCTGTTCATTCTGCGGACTAAACTTGACCCGACTCACTAAATCGCCGGCCTGCAATCCGCTTACAATGGCGGTATTGTCACTATAGCGCTGCTCGAGCACGTGAATATCAACCCGGACAATCTTGTTCTGGCGAATGGCCCAGACATAAGGTTTGTTTTGTATATCCTGAATGGTGTCTAAAGGAATCAGCTGACCAGAAATCGAGTTGGATGAAACAATATTGCCTTCAACAAAGGCACCGATGCTGAGCGAGTTGATGGATTCATTGGGTGTGGCAAAAAACTCGATCTGACGGCTGGCCAGATCGGCAATTGGAGATATCCGGCTTAAGGTGGCGGTCAGCTGGGCCGGATTGCCCTGAATTTTATATTCAATCTTTTGGCCGACCTTGAGTGCAGACTGCTGGTCACTTGGCAGTTTGGCCTGAATTTCCAGCCGGTCCGGATTGACTATTTCAAACAGGGTCTGGCCGGCAGAAACCGTCTGGCCGGGTTCAACCTGACGCTGGGTAATCACGCCGCTAATCGGGCTGAGAATGGTGCCATCGCGATCGGCTTTTTCGGCAATATCGACATTGGCCTGCTGGGCACGGACATTTTCCAGCTGGGCACGATAATCGACCTGACTTTGTTCATATTCAACTTTGGAAATAAAGCCCTGATTCAGCAGGCGACGTTTACGCTCCATCATCACCCGGGCCTGATTGGCTTGTGCCTGCGTGGAGGCAAGGTTGGCGCGTGCTTGCGCCAGACGCGCGGCATTATCCTGATTGTTTAAACGGACCAGCACCTGACCTTTGCTAACCCGCTGGCCCACTTGCGCATTGACTGCACTGGCGGTGGCAGTGACCTGTGCTTGAATGCTGCTGTGTTGTACTGCGCGAATAGTGCCGGTAAAGGCAGTTTTGGACACCGAGTCGCCGGTTTGCACGGCCACCACATCATCCTGAATCAGTTCAATGGTTTCTGCTTCGCTACGGGCCTGTTCAGGTTCTGAGTTCTGGCAGGCGGTCAGCAGCAGGCACAGGCAAAGTGTACTGAGGCCGAGTAGGGGCGTATGAAAACGGGTAGAAGTATGTGATATACGCGGTGCTGGTCGCATGCATATTTATCCTTATTTTTCTTGTCACATGACAATTCAATTAAAAACTTCACTTTATTCAAGTGCTTTTAAGCGAGTAATAATTCTGTCGTATTCTGCCTGTGTTTTTCGATAGCTCGTTTGTAACGATTGAATCTGCTGTCTTTTCTGATTTAAGTTAGTCAGGTTGTTGTTTAAATTATTTTTCAGCTGTTCCGGGACCGGTTTGACTTTGCGCAGATATTCCATTTCCTGACGTTTAAACACAATCCGGTCATTCTGTAATTGTTTTAACTGTTCCTGCTGAAAGGCAATCTGCTTTTTAATATGCGCCAGCGCATTGTCATGTTGCTGGGTGGCAATATGACTGTTGGTATAGGCCTGTTTTAGTTTTAAATCCTGCTCGCGCTGACGGGCCTGCGCGGCACGTTGTGGCGCCTGACGGGCATCGGTTTCGCTATTATAGGGACGCGCACGCTGAATCACCTGCATGTTGCGGTCCAGTGCTTCATAGCCATAGCGGATATGGTTTGGCGTAACATTGCTGCTGATATTGGCCACGCCGTTTTTATCGTAGTAGCGATACCAGGCCGGCTTGTTATCGGTATTGGCAGACAGCTGTCCTATCTGTAAAGCCAGCAGCAAGCCCAGCAACGATTGACTGAACAATGATGTATGCGCCCTTTTTGTGAGAGCTTTTTGAAAAAAAGTACGCACAAGC
Source organism: Acinetobacter sp. C15 (assembly GCF_013420645.1). Taxonomy (NCBI): domain Bacteria; kingdom Pseudomonadati; phylum Pseudomonadota; class Gammaproteobacteria; order Moraxellales; family Moraxellaceae; genus Acinetobacter; species Acinetobacter sp. C15. The sequence goes on along the minus strand of NZ_VOXR01000006.1, from coordinate 35,345 downwards.
TTCCCCGAGATAAAGTTGACTAATTTACTTATTTTTAAGTCTTTAAACTGTTATATTAGACCAGAATCAGAAATTTAAAAAATACAATAGACAAAAAAAAATCAATGGTCATGGAAAAGTGTGAAGCAGTTATACAAAGTTTCTATAAAGTGTAGGTTTGGGCAAAAACTGTTCATTGAAACCTAAAGTAAAGATATGTTAAAAATAACCATAATTATGTAAATAAAATTCTACTACACCGAATTGCTTGTACAAACAAAATGGGAAGGGTCATTAAATGGACGATAAACTCCAAAATCTAAAAGTCATGGTGATTGATGATTCAAAAACCATTCGTCGTACAGCTGAAACTTTATTACAGCGTGAAGGCTATGAAGTGGTCACTGCCGTCGACGGTTTTGAAGCATTGTCTAAAATTGCCGATGCAAATCCGGATATCGTTTTTGTTGACATCATGATGCCACGTCTAGATGGCTATCAAACCTGCGCATTAATTAAAAACTCGCAAAACTACCAGAATATTCCAGTCATCATGCTGTCCAGTAAAGATGGTCTGTTCGATCAGGCCAAAGGCCGCGTGGTGGGTTCAGATGAATATTTAACCAAACCTTTTAGTAAAGATGAGCTTTTAAACGCGATTCGTAATCACGTAAGCGCATAACTCGGGGAATATAAAGATGGCACGTATTTTAATTGTAGATGATTCTCCAACAGAAACATTCCGCTTCAAAGAAATTCTGACCAAGCATGGTTTTGAAGTGCTTGAAGCAGCCAATGGTGCAGACGGGGTGACCATGGCACAGGCCGAGCTTCCTGACTTGGTGCTGATGGATGTGGTGATGCCGGGTGTAAACGGTTTCCAGGCAACCCGTCAAATTGCCCGTGGGGATACCACCAAGCATATTCCAATTGTGATCGTGAGTACCAAAGACCAAGCCACTGACCGCGTTTGGGGGAAACGTCAGGGTGCCAGCGATTATCTGACTAAACCTGTAGATGAACAACAATTAATAGACGTTATTAATCAACACCTGAATGCAGGATAACTTATGGCCGCAAATGGATTTATCGAATTACTTCGGTTGTCTAAACGGGGAAATAAAAACTACGTTACAACTGAAAATGAAGTAAACCGATGGTCTGGCATTGCGTTTGAGATGATGGGGCAATATTTCGTTGCCCCGTTGGGGGAAGTCACTGAGGTTATCTATCCACCAAAATATACGCCGGTACCCAACACCCAGAACTGGGTCATGGGGCTGGCCAATATCCGGGGCCGATTACTCTCAGTTTCAGACTTGGCACATTATGTTTCTGGACATAGCAGTGCTTATTCACCGACTCAAAAAGTAATGTGTATTAGTCATCAAGACCATTATGTCGGTTTGGTTGTAGATCAAGTTTTGGGGATCCAACACTTTAATAAGAAAAGTTTCTTTTCTAAACACAATGATTTAGATAGTAATTTACAAGAATATTGTCAGGGATATTTCCACCAGCATAACCAGCAATGGCATATTTTCTTATTTAGTCGTTTATTGCAAAACCCAAAATTTATGAACGCATCTATAAAATTTATAAATTAACTATCGCGTACGCATATATAAAGGCGAAAATCGGGGAGAAGCTGCATGGGCTTTAAACTTAAAAAGAAAAACTCAAGCGATGGAACCAACCGCAAAAGCGGTTCGGCATCGGTCGCAAAATTACAGACGCAAATTGACCAGTTTGCGGGTGTATTCGGTGATACCAATAAATCAAAGCCACTTATTTTCATTGCCGCAGTTGCGCTGTTGGTCTCGATTATCAGTCTTTTGTCTTTATTCTATAGCGTACCGCGTACCAACCAGTTAACCCAGAGTCTGGGTGAATTGCGTTTGTTATCGCAGACCATTTCACGTCAGGCCACTGAAGCCACTGCTTCAGGCACCAAAGAATCGATCCAGAAGCTGACCCAGTCACAACAAAGCTTTAAAGACAACCTGGAAACGGTAAAAGATATTGGCAGTAACTCGGCCGAGCTGGAAAAAGTCGAAGCCGACTGGGCCAAAGTTTCTCAGAATATTGATGCGATCAGCTCGCAACAGGCCATTATTAGCAAACTGTATGACACCAACATCGCGATCAGTGAAACCATTCCGGGGATTCAGGCCGAATATAACCTGATGGTTGACCAGATGGCACGTCAGGACATGCCAAGTAGCCAGGTGGTTATTGCCAAGAACCAGGTGTTCATTGCAGAACGTATCCTGCGTTCAATCAGCTCGGTATTAACCGGTTCAGAAAACTCGCGTGAATCTGCCGATGACTTCAGTGCCGATACCGAAACATTCGGTGCTTACTTAAATGCCCAGCTGAACGGTAGTGCAGAGCTCGGTGTACAGCGTATTTCGGACCCAGGCCTGCGTGAAGCTTTAGAAGGCATCCAGTTTGAATATGATGACGTTTTAAAATCTGCATCGGCAACGGTATTAAATAACTCGGCGCAGATTGTACGTGTACGTCAGGCTGCATCGGACATTTTCAGTCAGTCAGATGAGCTGTTAAACCAGTTAAACAAATTATCTAGCGGTGCAGGCCCGGCAGTCATTATTCCGGCCGTACTGTTAATTGCCAGCTTATTGGTCTTCCTGGTACTGGTATTCAAATTACTGACTTTACGTAGTCAATCCGATAAACAACGTGTAACCCGTCTGCAAGACGAATATGACCGTAACCAGAATGCGATTTTACGTTTACTGGATGAAATTGCCGACCTGGCAGATGGTGACTTACGTTCATACGCGACCGTATCGGAAGACTTTACCGGTGCGATTGCCGACTCGATTAACTTCGCAATTGACCAGTTACGTGACCTGGTATCGCGTATTCATGAAACTTCTCACGAAGTAGCGCGTTATACCGCCAATACTCAGGAAATTACCAACCAGCTGGCCGAAGCATCTGAACACCAGGCGCAGGAAATTGCCGGTGCATCTGCCGCGATTAACGAAATGGCGATGTCGATTGACCAGGTATCTGCCAACGCCGAAGAATCTGCAGCGGTTGCGGAACGTTCAGTACAAATTGCATCGAATGGTGCGGAAGTTGTAAACCGTTCAATTCAGGGTATGGATATCATTCGTGAGCAGATTCAGGAAACCTCGAAACGTATTAAACGTCTGGGTGAATCTTCGCAGGAAATTGGTAACATCGTTGCCCTGATTAACGATATTGCCGACCAGACCAACATTCTGGCCTTAAACGCAGCAATTCAGGCGTCGATGGCCGGTGAAGCAGGTCGTGGTTTCGCGGTCGTAGCCGACGAAGTACAGCGTCTTGCGGAACGTTCAGCATCTGCAACCAAGCAGATTGAAACGCTGGTTAAAACCATTCAGACCGATACCAACGAAGCGGTAATTTCGATGGAACAAACCACCTCTGAGGTTGTTCGTGGTGCGAACTTGACCAAGGATGCCGGTGTGGCACTGGATGAAATTCAGACGGTATCGAATAACCTGGCGAAACTGATTGCCAACATTTCTGACGCTGCGAAACTGCAGTCGGCTTCGGCGGGTCATATTGCGACCACGATGAACGTCGTACAGGAAATTACCTCGCAAACCACGACAGCAACCTTCGATACGGCACGTTCGGTCTCTGAACTGGCCAGCATGGCAGAATCATTACGTGAATCTGTAACCGACTTTAAACTTCCAGACTAAGGAAGCCACAGAGAGCTTCTTTCGGGAAGCTCTCTGTTTTACACAGATCAAGCCAAGCATCGACAAGATCAGCTTAACTTCAGGGTTAGGTTATACGTGATGGTTACAATTAAGTTTGAGTGCCGCTGGGCGCTGAAAACATAAGAAGCCTTAGCTATGAAAGAAATATTAAAAAATTTAGTTGAAACGACTGCGCTTCCTGAAGATAGTTATCTTGATCAAGATGCAGAAATTCTAGAAATTTTTGTTGAAGAAATTGAAGAAATCTTCGTTGAGCTAAAAGACCTGTTGGCTCAATGGGCCACGCAGCCTAACGATCAGGAAACGCTAACCACCATTCGCCGTCATTTTCATACCTTAAAAGGTTCTGGACGCATGGTTGGTGCCAAGTCGGCAGGAGAGCTGGCCTGGACGGTTGAAGATACCTTAAACCGGGTCATTTACGGTAGCCTGACCCTGTCAGCGCAGGTGCAGCAGTTTGCAACCGCGGTGGCGAACGTCTTTGAATACAAACTTTATCCAAGCTTTAAACATGCTCAGCCGATGGCACTAGACCTGCGTCCATTGGTGCTATTAGGACAACAATTACAACAAAATTTAAGTCCTGAACCGGCTTTAGAAGAGCTGTTACAACTGGCAAGCAGCCTAAGGTCCAGCGACAGTATCACCGGTCTGGAGTTTGATACAGCAAGTACTGATGAGCAGGTTGCTGCAGACACCGAGCTGGCTGTGGCTGATAGTGTTGAAGAAGATCCGCTAGCAGCTGAAACACTGGCCATCTTTATTGAAGAAGCGGAAGAACACCTGTTAACAGTGGATCGCTTCCTGGCACATGATGAGCTGAAAACCCAAGATTACAATGGCCTGATTCGTGCCCTGCATACCTTGCGCGGCAGTTCATCCATGGCACACATCGAGCAGATTTTTGATGCCAGCTCCAAGGTCGAAAACCTGTTCAAGACCCTGTTACAGGATGAAATTGAATCGACCTCTAAAGAAACCGCACTGTTGCTGCAATATGCTGAATTTGTGCGGGATTATCTGCATCTGTTGCCGCAGAATGACAGTGCCGGCATGGACCGGATTTATCAGACTTTCAATACTGCATGGCAGAACTATGGCTTTAGCCTGGAAGATGTTGATGAATCAGTGAATCCGCAAGGTCTGGTATCCAAGCTGATTGAACTGAATATTGATCAGTTGCTCGATGCTGAGTTCGAATTTGACCAGCGCGCGCAGGCTGAATATCCGGAATATATCCAGACCCTGAGCCATCAGGCGAAGCTGCTGGTAGAGCGTACCGATAACCGCGCCTCTCAGGGTATTCATGATTTTACCCAGGAATTACAACTGGCCTATGCGGCCTTGCTGGATAAGCCAAGCTTGCTGCATAGCGATTATGCCTTTGAATTATTTGGACAGGCGCATCAGGAATTTATCCATCTGTTTGATACCCTGGCTGCCGGACAACGCGTCAGCTTAAGCGAAGACGCCCAGCAGATCATCAATAACCTGAGTGCCTTTGTACAGCAGGATATTGAAGCGCTAAGCTCAGAAACTGGCACCACAGAAGCTGTCACCGAAACGGCTGAAACCGGTGCAGGGCTGAATCTGGCCGTATTGTCACAGCGTCTGGAAGCTGACCGTCAATACATGGATAGCGCTGAGGCCAATAAGGACTTTGATCCAGATCTGCTGGACATTTTCCTGGAAGAGGCCGAAGAGTTACTTACGGGTATTGACCAGGATGTTAACAGCTGGAGTCAGGACCCGAGCAATACTGCTGCGCTGAACAATCTGATGCGCCATTTGCACACCTTAAAAGGTGGCGCCAACATGATTGCAGCCAGCCATATCGGTCTGATTGCGCACCATTTAGAAACCATTTATGAGCGCATCATTAACCGTCAAATGAATGCATCAACCGCACTGATCCAGATTATCCGTCTGGTTCAGGACAATATTGCGGACCGTATCCAGACCATCCGTGAACAGCAAGTCGATTATCCGGCGCAAGAATCACTGGCGATTCTGGAAAATATTAGCGAACTGGCCCAGGGTCAACTGGTTGAAGCTGAATCGCTGGCAGTGGCGGCTGAAGCGACCTCTAGCGCAGATGTACAACAGTCTGATGCAGCTGCACTTGAGTTTGAACTGGAACAGCCAGCACCTGCAGAAACAGCCTATGCTGCGCCTGAAGATGAGCAGCAGCCAGATATTAGCAGCGAACCGGTACTGGAAGATGCACCGACTCTGGCCGAGCAAACCATCCCTACAGACGCGGTATCTACTACTGAAAATGACGGTGAAGACAATCTGCATTCGATTGTGGAAGAAACCTTCCTGGAAGAAGCCGAGGAACTGCTCGACACCACAGAAAGCCTGTTAAAGCAGTGGTTTGACCATCGTAGTGACCGAAGTATTTTGCTGCAGTTACAACGTGCTGCGCACAGTCTAAAAGGCGGCGCGCGTATGGCTGAAATCGAGCCGGTGGCCGTGATTGCTTATCAGCTGGAAAATACCTTTGAACAGTTTGCGGTGCATCAGTTTAATTCCAATGCTTATGATGCCTTGCTCAACACCACTGTGGTCTGGTTAAAAGAAGCCATCTTCCAGCGTGATTACAGCAATTTTGACAGCCTGAAAGCTAGCCTGGAGTCGATTGAATACGTCAATGCGACGGCACAGCTGCCAGAACGCTTTAATGCTACCGATTTGCTGGCACCAAGCAAAACCTTCGAATTTGTACAGGGTGATGGTGCCGAGCCGCCATCCATGCAGGGCGAATGGAGCGAAACCGCACAGCTGGATAACAGCAATGAGATGATCCGTATTTCGGCTGATCTGGTTGAGAAGATGATTGACCTGTCGGGTGAAAACGCGATTAACCGCTCGCGAATCGAGATGGAGCTGGGTCAGCTGGGCGGTACCCTGAATGAAATGGAATTGGCGATTAAACGTCTGGCCGATCAGTTACGCCGAATGGAAGGCGAGCTGGAAAGCCAGATTATTGCCAAACATGGTGATGAACATTCACGCTATACCGACTTCGACCCGCTGGAGATGGACCAATATTCATCCTTGAACCAGCTGTCGAAATCGTTGGCGGAATCGGCGTCGGACTTGGTGGACTTTAAGACCACGCTGGCGGACAAGATTCGTGATGCCGAAGGTCTGTTACTGCAACAATCGCGGATTCAGGCAGAAATTCAGGAAAGCCTGATGCGCACCCGTCTGGTACCGTTCTCGCGCATGTTGCCACGTTTACAGCGGATTGTGCGTCAGACTTCATCGACCTTAAACCGTCCTGCCGAGCTGGTGGTACACAATACCGAAGGCGAGCTGGACCGGACCATTCTGGAACGCCTGATTTCACCATTTGAACACATGTTGCGTAATGCGGTGGACCATGGCCTGGAAGATGCCGCTGTACGTAAACAGGCAGCGAAGCCGGAAGTGGGCCAGATTGAGCTGAACATCGGCCGTCAGGGTACCGATGTACTGATTAGCTTTACCGATGATGGTAAGGGGATTGATGAAACCAAAATTCACGCCAAAGCCCTGAGCCTTGGCCTGATTCAGCCAGAGCAGCAGCTGGACAAGAAAGAAATCCTGCAGCTGATTTTCCATCCGGGCTTTAGTACCGCACAAGCCGTGACCCAGATTTCAGGTCGTGGCGTCGGTCTGGATGTGGTGCAAAGCGAAATTAAAGCGCTGGGCGGCCATGTCGAGGTCGATTCTGAACTCGGTAAAGGCACCACCTTCAGTATTCGCGTACCGACCACAGTGGCGGTATCCGATGCCCTGATGGTAAAAGTTGGCGATCAGCAGTTCGCAATTCCATTGGCGCAAATTGACCGTATTGTACGAATTTCACCTTCTGCACTGGAAAGTTACTTCAGCAGCAAAGATGACTACTTCAAGATTGATCAGCAAAACTATAAGTTGCGCTATCTGTCCGAGTTTGTCGCTAATCAGCCATTGCCGCGTTTAAGCAATATCGCGCATTCATTGCCGGTGCTGCTGATTAAAGGCAATACCGGTCAGACCATTGCCTTACTGGTCGATCAGCTGATTGGTTCGCGTGGCCAGATTGTGATGAAACCGATTGGGCAGCAGTTCTCCAGCGTGGGCTCGATTGCCGGCGCGACCATTCTCGGTGATGGTCAGGTCTGTCTGATTCTGGATGGTCAGAATATTGCCCGTCAGATTCAGGCAACCCAGCGCATCAAGCATGTGATGGAACCGCGTGAAGTACAGCGTCGTGATACCCGTCGTCTGGTGATGATTGTGGATGACTCGGTGACCGTACGTAAGGTCACGTCACGTCTGCTCGAACGTCAGGGCTTTGATGTGGTCACGGCCAAAGACGGTGTCGATGCGATTGAGCAGCTGGAAAATGTTAAACCGGATCTGATGCTGCTGGATATTGAAATGCCGCGTATGGATGGCTTTGAGGTGACCAACCTGGTACGCCACCATGACATCCATCGTGACTTGCCAATTATCATGATTACCTCGCGTACCGGTGAAAAACACCGCGAACGTGCCTTTAGCTTGGGGGTAACGCACTATATGGGTAAACCGTTCCAGGAAGCAGAATTGCTTGCCAATATTGAAAACATTTTGCATAGCAGTGAGGCTAAAGCATGAGTCAAAGCAACAGCACCAGCAAAATCGACCAGATTAGCCAGCAGGAACTGCAACATCTGATTACCGTTTCGACCGGTTTTATTGATGCCTATATTGTGGAATGTCATGATCAGGAAGATATGCTGATTCCGCAGAATATTGTCCTGTCGGCGCTGGACAGTTCTACCGCAGTCGATCATGTCGAGTGGCATGATCTAAAACTGCCGGTATATCGTGTTACCCATCCAGAGCAAAATCAGGGCGTTGCCTTGGTGATTGAAGGCGATGAAATTGACCAGCGTTTTGCCCTGATGTGTAATGCCATGCCAAAAACCATCCGTCTGCGTATTTCGGAAGTGGTTGATGATGAGCGTGAAGGCCAACATCCGGCGGTATTCCAGTATGTGCGTATGGGTGAGCAGGTATTCCATGTCCCGAATCTGGCACATATTCAGGCCAGTCTGGGTTTGAATAGCTAATTTAACAGTTGGCAACAGACACAAAAAAAGGAACTCCGCGGAGTTCCTTTTTTATGCAACAGCAAAAAATTAAGTCAGCAGGCCTTCAAGAATCTGCTCATAAATTTCAGCCAGTGGCTCTAAATCATCAATATTCACGTGTTCATTGATCTGGTGAATGGTCGCGTTCAGCACACCGAGTTCCAGCACTTGTGCACCGGTTGGCGCGATAAAGCGGCCATCTGATGTTCCGCCCGAAGTAGACAGTTCAGTTTCAACACCGGTCACATTGCGAATTGCATTTTTGGCGGCATTCACCAGTTCACCAACTGGGGTCAGGAATGGTAAACCGGACAGTGTCCATTGAATGTCATAGTTCAGTTGATGACGGTCCAGAATTTCCAGTACCCGGGCTTTGAGCTGCTCAGCAGTCACTTCCGTCGAGTAACGGAAGTTAAAGGTCACGGTCATGGTGCCCGGTACCACGTTGGTTGCACCGGTACCGGCCTGAATATTCGACACCTGGAAAGAGGTGGCCGGGAAGTATTCGTTGCCATTGTCCCAAACGGTTTCGCACAGTTCAGCCAGCGCTTTAGAGGCAGTATGAATCGGGTTAATTGCCAGATGCGGATAAGCCACATGGCCCTGTTTGCCTTTCACGGTTAATACCGCATTTAATGAACCGCGACGGCCATTTTTGACAATATCACCCAGACGATGGGTGCTTGATGGTTCACCGACCAGACACCAGTCCATTTTTTCATTACGTGCTTCCAGGGTTTCAACCACCTTTACGGTACCGTTAATGGATGGACCTTCTTCATCTGAGGTAATTAAGAACGCAATTGAGCCTTTATGATCTGGATGTTTGGCCACAAAGCGTTCTGAAGCCACCACCATGGCTGCCAATGCCGTTTTCATATCGGCACTACCGCGGCCATAGAGCTTGCCATCACGAATTTCTGGAGCAAACGGGTCAGAATGCCAGGCATCTAAACTACCGGTAGGGACCACATCGGTATGACCGGCAAAACAGAACACCGGGCCTTCTGTGCCTTTACGCGCCCAAAGATTATCGACATCTTCAAAACGCATTGATTCAATATTAAAGCCAATCTTTTTTAAGCGTTCCGCCATGATGTCTTGGCAGTTATGATCAACAGGTGTTACGGAAGGTTGACGTAATAACTGTAAGCTGAGCTCGAGCGTATCTGAGTGGTTCATGGCTTTGGAATCATGCAAAAAATTTGCCCCTATAATAGGGGAATCATGCCGAGAAGGGGAGTTTTTAATATAAAAAAACCTTATCAGGAGATAAGGTTTTTGCCGGGAATTTGCATTGAAATTTGATTATTGACGGATTTCGTCCTGAGTTTTTTCAGCCGTATTACTTACCGCATTACCTGCTGAAGAGACATCTTCACCTAGACCTTTTACTGTATTACAACCAGTCAGAACAAACATCATTAGTAATGAAGTCGCTAGAATTTTTTTCATCATCATCTCCGTATCATTAAGCATAAATTATTCTGATGTGAAAATTAGAGTAAGAAATATACAGCCAAAAAAATATAGTGCTTTGATTGTGGTTGAGTAATTAAATGTTGTTCAAAGATAGGCTTTTAGTCCAATAGTGCTGATAACAGGCATCCATCAGCACCGGGTTACGATACATATAAAATGCAGACTGGTCCTGATTCAGATATAAGCCATTGCTCCAGAATGCGTTGGCTGAACTGCTTGGACTGGCATGTGGGCAAATCCATTCATGCCGTTGCAGTCGGTAAAAATCCTGATGATTTTTCGGCAAATGCTGGCCCCAGGTGCCAATTCTGCGCTCGGGATTGACCCAGTCAGGAAGAGCCTGTGCAGTGGTATGTTCAGGCAGATACAGCTGGCCTTTTAACACGGCAAAGCGCTGTTGAATGGTGTGACCTTGCGCCTGCTGAAACTGAAACTGCTTTTGGGTAAAGTGGGTTAACTTGCGCAATAAGGTGTCGCTGCGGTTCAGCCCATACCAGTAGGGTAGGCTCAAATCACGTTCGGCCAGATAATATTTGAGTGCTACTTCCCAATGTTCAACTTGCTGGTGATTATGGTTTAGCAGCAGAAAATCGAGTTCGCCCGTGGTGCGTGGTCCATCAATTATCTGAATACTATGCCCGAGCAATTCATAAGGATGATAGTCACGCTCGGTCAGCCAGAACCAGAGCAGCATTTCAAACCGCAGCCCTAGCCGGGTACTTTTGAGCTGGCTTAAAAAATCTTCCAGTGCAGCCGGATGCTGGTCTAAATGCTTCAGCCGGCTTTGATAATGATCAAAGTGCTGCAACCAGCAGTCTGTGGGATGAAAATCAAAGCCATAACGCTGCTCCAGTGCTGGTGGCAGCTGCTGTAAAATGTTGGGACTGGCCACGCTAAAGGCCAGTTGCCGCACCAGCGGATTGCGGAAATTTAACCAGGGTTCAGCAGAAATATCAGTAAAGGTGTTAGGCGACATCAGTAAATCCATGGTTAAACAGCAGAATTACAACGAAGAAAAGTTTAAAAACGCTTTATACTAGCGCAATTCGACGGGTAGGGTTGCGGTATGAGAGTATTGTTTTGGCGAAGTTTGGTGGTGATTTTTGTCATCCTCGGCTTCATTGGTGCAGTGTTGCCCGGTATGCCAACAACAGTCTTTCTGATTTTAGCGGCCTGGGCCGCGTCCAAAGGCTGGCCGCAAATGGATGCCTGGTTGCTGAACCATCCCAAATATGGCCAGACCTTAAGAGACTGGCGTGCCAATGGCACCGTACCGCGTAAAGCCAAATGGTTTGCCACCATCATGATGCTGATCAGTGCCTGCATCATGTTATTTACCACGGCTCCGCTGGCCGTCAAAATTTTTACCAACCTGACCATGTTTGTGGTGGCAATCTGGTTATGGCTACGTCCTGAACCTGTTGTTGTCACTCCACCAAAGGTAAAGCAAGAATGATCTACCCTCTACATGCTGCGGATATTCTGGTCGATTTATCTGAGCAGACCTTATATCTACCAAAACACAATAAACTGTATGTGGTGTCTACCGGTGAAAAGGGCATTGGTGAAGCAGAAAATAGTGGCAAAACCCCACGTGGCTGGCATCAGGTGGCCCTCAAGTTTGGTGCAGATGCGCCGGAAAATACCGTGTTTATTGCCCGTCAGCCAACGGGTGAAATTTATGATGATGAGCTGGCCGAACAGTTTCCTGAACGTGACTGGATTTTGTCCCGTATTTTATGGCTATCAGGGCTGGAGGATGGTTTTAACCAGGGCGCTGGCTGTGACACCTTTAAACGTTATATTTATTTGCATGGCACGCCAGATACCGAACCGATGGGCATTCCCAAGTCACATGGCTGTATCCGGATGCGCAATCGCGACATTATCGAGCTGTTCGAGCTGATTCCAGAACAGGCATTGGTGTATTTGTCCGAAAAGCGGCTGGATTTTAGCCCCTTGGCCATTGAACCACAGCCATAAGACTTAAGCCTGAATTTTACTGGCATTTTTTACAGATAAAAAATAAAAATGTGCAGGCGAGCAGGGGGGGGAATTGCAAGAAATTTCTTCTATTCTCAAGTGGGCTAAAAATAAAATTTTTTGAATAAAGTCAAATAACATACAGAATTTGTTTGTTTTTCTAGCGAATCACTTATTTTTTAATCACTCAGTCATAAAAAAGTGAAAACTGGCAGAAAAGCGTTTGACAGGCGGTAAAGATTCTCTATAATGCACCTCACAAACGATGAAGACGTTAAGGGTGCTTAGCTCAGTTGGTAGAGCGTCTGCCTTACAAGCAGAATGTCGGCGGTTCGATCCCGTCAGCGCCCACCAAGCCTTTACGTTAAAGATTCTTACGTGCAGCGGTAGTTCAGTTGGTTAGAATACCGGCCTGTCACGCCGGGGGTCGCGGGTTCGAGCCCCGTCCGCTGCGCCACTTAAGCTTCTTTAATATTCGTTTGAACCACAATAGTGACTTTGTGTAAGTGCAGCGGTAGTTCAGTTGGTTAGAATACCGGCCTGTCACGCCGGGGGTCGCGGGTTCGAGCCCCGTCCGCTGCGCCATTTACATAAAATGCTTTTGAGGGCGCTTAGCTCAGTTGGTAGAGCGTCTGCCTTACAAGCAGAATGTCGGCGGTTCGATCCCGTCAGCGCCCACCATGATTCTTTTGCGATGCAGCGGTAGTTCAGTTGGTTAGAATACCGGCCTGTCACGCCGGGGGTCGCGGGTTCGAGCCCCGTCCGCTGCGCCATCTCAAAGAATAGCCCTATAAGTTTCCTGAGCTTATAGTGGAATCAAGATTGACAATCTTAATCAGGGCGCTTAGCTCAGTTGGTAGAGCGTCTGCCTTACAAGCAGAATGTCGGCGGTTCGATCCCGTCAGCGCCCACCATATTCAAGCTGTAAAGCTTAAAAGACCTTAATTGCTTACGCAATTACCGTTGCAGCGGTAGTTCAGTTGGTTAGAATACCGGCCTGTCACGCCGGGGGTCGCGGGTTCGAGCCCCGTCCGCTGCGCCATTTTTCATGCCCTGATGTGAAAAATGTGATCAATTACCAAGACTACACACTTCGTTGGTCTTGCGTCGTAAAAAATAATATATTATTTTTTACTCTTCAGGGCGCTTAGCTCAGTTGGTAGAGCGTCTGCCTTACAAGCAGAATGTCGGCGGTTCGATCCCGTCAGCGCCCACCATATCTTTCTTGCCTAAATCTTAAATATTCCATAGAATCCCAGCATTATAAAACAATAAAATGGACTGGATGATCTATGCGCAATCCATATCAACGCAAGGCCGCGTCTAAATCTCAAACTTCAAGCTATAACGTTCAAGATATTTACAAACAGTTTATTGAAATTATGGTCAGCCAGGGACAAGTGTTTGCGCTGTATCATGACGGCTGGGCCTTATGTGCCACACCCACCGGACAGCGCGCTTTTGCGGTCTGGCAAAATAAAAGTCTGGCCAAACTGCTGGTCAAAGACAACTGGGAAAATTACGATATTCAGGAAGTCAGCTTTAAGGATTTTATTGAAAAAGTCCTGCCATTTTTAAGGCAGGAAAGCACGCTGGTGTCAATGAATCTTAGTCCCGAAGGGCAGAACGTGCTGGTGGCACCGGAAAAGCTGCTGCTGGATATTAAAAACTATCTTTACCAGATTTATCTGCAAAAACCTGACGTCTATAAAAACCTGCAACTGCCTTCGCCACGTTCCATTCGCCTTAATTAATCTTTATTGGGTATTAATATTCATTGAGCAGCCAGCCGCTTACATAAGCAAAATATTCGCGTAACCAGGAGTTATAGCGAATATAGAGCGGCGTGGGGGCGCTATAGGGTAATGGCTGCTGATAGCCCTGTTTGCGGGCAATCGCCAGCGCACGTGGTAAATGAAAATCACTGGTCACCACGGCAATCGGATCACTGAGCTGAATGTCGTGTTGTGCCAGTAAGGCCTTGGAATTGTGGAAATTCAGAGCGGTACTGGTACTGCGTGCTTCCAATAGAATCCGTGTTTTCGGAAGATGATGCTGCTCTGTTAAATAGTGCGCCATCACTTCGGCTTCGGTCCACTGATTCCCAAAAGTGGCGCCACCACTGACGATAATTGGAATCTGCGGCAGCTGCTTGGCTAACGCGGCCCCGGCATCCAGGCGTTTGGCCAAGGTTGGCGTTGGCTGGTTGTGCTGGATTCCCCCGCCTAAAATCAGAATCGCCTGCGTATTCGGATTGGGCTGGCTATGCAGGCTTTGCCAGTGTAAGTAGCCAAAGAACAACGCCACACTGAATAGACAGACCCAGAAAGCACCCCATACTAAACGCCAGCCTTGTTGATAGATCGGGCGCTGTCGAATCCAGCGTTGTAGTGGAACATAACACAAGGCATAAATGAACAGTGCTCCACCGAGTAGCATCGGCAGCAGCGTACCAAAGTGAAAGCTGTTCAGGCTGAGCAACCACAGACCATTGGCCAGCAGTAGAACTGCAGCCATCAGGCTCAGAAGACGTTTCAGTGGGGCGTGGCTGTGACTCTGCATGGCGGAATGATCATAAATAGCGTGATGTATCTGCAGATTATAAAAGATCAAGATGAAAAAACCGGACATCAAGTCCGGTTTTTTCAGTTTTAGTTTTCAGCCAGTTAGCGAAACTTAGTAGACATCACGGCGGTAACGGCCTTCGCTGCGTAATTGATCCACCGTCGCTTCACCGAGCAGTTCAATCAGGGTCTGGTCAACATCGCTGGCCATGCCATCAATACTGCCGCAGACATAAATCACGGCACCTTGCTCAATCCAGCGTTGCAGTTCTTTGGCCTGTTCACGCAATTTATGGTGTACATAGACTTTCTGTTCCTGATCACGCGAGAAGGCCACATCCAGACGCTGCAACATGCCGGTGCTTTGCCATGCAGACACAATATTTTCATAGAAAAAGTCATGTGCGCGCTGACGTTCACCGAAAATCAGCCAGTTCTGGGTGTAGTCATGACGGATGCGCGCCTGTAATAGACTCATTAGCCCGGCAATACCAGTCCCGTTACCAATACAGATGATTGGACGGTTGTCATCAATCAGGTGGAACGACTCATTGGTGCGAATACGCAGGGCAATACTGCTCTGTAGCGGCGCATGTTGGGTGAGCCAGCCCGAACCAAGACCCAGTTGACCTTGGGCATCGGATTGCTGACGGACTACCAGACGCAAAATCTGCTGCGATGGAATGCTGGCAATCGAATATTCACGTGCCGGCAGGGTCGGTAACTGTTCCAGTAAATGCTCCAGATTGGCAAACGGCTCGATTTCAATGGTCAGGTCTTTGTCCCAGAGCGCCTGTTCAATCGGTTCACCGGTCGAATCTAGCAGGGTACCCGGCTGAATCTGATGCTGTTGCATAAAGGCTGCCAGACGCTCAGGACTGTTCCCTGGCTGGATTTCGGCAATATCACCGGCTTCCCAGTGTGCTTCGTGTTGCGGTGCCAGCTCGATATTATAGGCTGGTGCACCCAGACTGTCCGGATTGAGCAGATCACGCTGTTTCAGAATCCAGCTGTCAAAGGTCTTGTGAATGTCCATACCTTGCAATTCAAGCTGGGTGGCTTGAGCCAGTGCCGCGTTCCAGCGCTGGATATCTTCATTGCTGGCATTGTCCACTTCAATGGTGGCAAACAGAGGCTGTGCCTGATTGCGTTGTAACCACTGATCAATTTTATGACCAAAGCTGCAGTAGCTGTCCAGATATTCCCTGGAGCCCAGCGCCAGTACCGCATAACGAAGATGCTGTAAATTGGCCGAGCTGCTCAGGATTTTCTTGTCAAAGCTGGAGGCTAAATCAGGTGCTTCACCGGTACCATAGGTACTGGCTACAAACAGCACCTGTTCTACCGATTGCAGATCTTCCAGACTCAATTGCTGTACCGGTTTCACGGTCACCGGCTGATGCGCTTCCTGCAAACTGGTCGCAGTACGCCAGGCCAGCTGTTCAGCCACGCCGGTTTGGGTGGCGTAGGCAATCAGCCACGGTTTGGCATTTGGATCAACCGTGACGGCGCTTGCGCTATTCCGTGCTGCCTGGGTCAGTTTCTTCTGCTTGCGACGTTTCAGATACAGCATCCAGCCGGTCACAAAGAACAGCGGCATCAGCAGGGAAGCGACCATGGCAAAGAACTGGTACACCGGACCAAAGAAGCTGCCACGGTGAACCGGTAACATGCTGCTCATGATTTTTTCATTGAGTTTTTTATCTTCATACAGGCTGATGTCGGTGAGGCTGGCCGTCTGATAGTTATAGGTTGCACTATTGCGGGCACGTTCATGCTGCGGTACTGCATCGACAAAGTTCAGGCTGACTTCACCATTGGCCTGTTTGGGCAGATTCAGGGTCATGGTTGAGTAGTCGCGTCCCAGTTGTGCCTGTACGCCAGTCCAGGTCTGGTTTAATACAGCCTGCATTTGCAGCGAATCCAGTCCTTCCGCACGCTCACCACGACCTTCACGCGCAGCACCTTCGCCACGTTCACGGCCTTGCGGCGCACCACGCTGACCTTGCGGCGCGGCATTGGCCTGCATTTGTGGTTGTGGACGTTCTACGCCCAGCACCTTGAACATGCCATTACGCCACCAGTCATAGGACCAGTACAAACCGGTACAGGCCAGAATCAGGTAGAAAATCACCACCCAGGTGCCGACAACGGCGTGTAAATCCCAGATGAAGTTCCGGCCTTTAAGTTTCGGCTTCACAAAGAACCACTGTTTTACCGAATGCTTTTTCGGCCAGCGTAGATACAGACCACTCAAGACAAAGAAAATCAGCATCAAGGCACAGGCGCCGGTAATCTGCTTGCCGACCGGGCCAACGGTCAGGTTACGGTGTAACTGCTGGATAAACTGGAAAAATTCACGGCCTTTAATCTCGGGTAACACTTCTGCGCTGTAGGGGTTAATCAGCACATTCTGGCCGCGACGTGCGCCTTCTTTGGCAATATTGACACTCGAAGATGCTGCCGGATCGGAGGCGATAGTAATGCTATTAATTTTGGTTTCAGGTTGAGTCAGCTGAAAATGCTGATAGATTTCCGCCGGGGTGAGCTTGGCCCGGTTTTCGACCTGCACGGTATAACTGTCCGGATTCATCCATTTTAGAATTTGTTGTTCATAGGAATAAATCGCACCGGTAACACCCATCAGTGCGAGAATCAGGCCCGCACTAATTCCAAGGAACCAGTGCAGCTGGAAAAATATTTTTTTAAGCATAGCAATACAGCAGCAGTGTGAAGAGAACAATGGGCGAAATTATAACTGAAGAATAGCGAGATGGAATAGAGTTTGAATATAATATTTATTCTCATTATCATTTAGATTGGTGCAAACCGGATAAAAAAACCTCCAGCAGGGTGGAGGTTTTTTTGAGCTTACAGGCTTAAAGCTGTTTTGGTTCACCTACAGATTCAAGCAGGTGCTTACGAATGGTTTTAAAAGAAAAGTTTTTAGAATCCAGACGTTTTGGCAAGATATAAGCGCCTTGCTGACCTTTGACGGTAAAGTTCACCAGAATGAAATCCGGGGTAGAATACCATTCATAAATATCTTTCCAGCTAATCGCGCCCATGCCTTCTTGCAGGCCCATTTGCTGACGCATGATGATGCCGTGCGGTTGTACGCCTAGACGGATGCCTTTAATTTCCTGTACCGGAAATTCATTCATTTTGCGTTTGGCATACCATTCCAGACCGAATTTACGGATCAGGAAGTACAGCACCACACAGACCAGAGCTACCCAGCAGAAAATGGTGGAATAGTTCTTGATCAGGATAATCCCCAGAATAGACAGGGCCGTAATAATGCCCATGATCGCCCAGGCTTTGGTGCCAATTTTGTTGGTGCTACGCCAAATTAAAAGCTGGGCATGACGCTGCTCGGCTTCGCTAATGTCGTAGTTCACAGGCTGTAAAGTATAAGCGTATAAATTTTTCGCGGTCATAGTGGAACTAACAAATTTCAAACTCAGAAAAGTTTAGCATTAATTACAGCATTTCAGGAGTCTATTGTTGCAAAATCATCCGAATTATAACGAGGCCAGTTCGGTGGCATCCTGATCACGGTCATGGCTTAAACTCTGCTTTAGCTGACTCAGTTGATGCAGGATGGTCAGCATCAGCGATAACTGCTGCAAAATAATCAATCCCTGTTGATCTTCCTGATGATTTTGACTTAAACGCTGCCGGATGGTATGCAGCATATTTTGCGAAGACAGATCCGGTACTTCATCGTTCAGCAAGGCACCGCGAATATCTTCCAGCGCTTTATCCAGCAGGGTTAAAATCTCCGGATCTTCAATTTTTTCCCGGTGTGCCCCCAGCGCGGCAATATAGCTGATAAAGGTATGATTCAGGCACAGCAATTCAAAAGCCTGGGCTTTTTGCGAGGCATCAAAATCCGGTTCAGTGGCCAGGGTAGAAATAAGCGAGGCCAGTTCGGCATCGGTATTATGCGCTGCACGGCGTACCACGCGATAGGTCAGGCCGTTATTGCGCCCAGTTTTGTATTGCTCGACCACTTCAGTCAGATAATCACACTGCGCATTTAAGGCACGGCGAATGGTGCGCGGCAAGCGGCGGAATCTCCAGTCCGGGAAAATAAAGCTGACGCCAAACCAGGCCAGTGCACAGCCAATTAAAGTATCAATCATACGCGGCAGGGCGGCGGCAAAACCCATACCATCGAGGTTAAAGTTAATCAGCGCCAGAATGGTAATAAAGGCGGTGGCTTGTGCATACTGCTTACTGCGTAATTCAAAGAACAGAATTCCGCTCACCACCAGCAGCAACAGCTGACCTTCGACCGATGGAATAAAATATAAGATGCTATAACCGACCAGAATCCCGACCAGGGTGCCGACAATCCGCAGGCGTAAGCGGCGTTTGGTGGCGTTAAAGTTGGGTTGGGTCACAAACAGCGCGGTCAGTAAAATCCAGTAGCCGTATTCAATATTGGTGACCTGGACAAAAATATAGCCAATCAGCAGCACCGCCGATAATCGAATGGCATGCCGGAACAGCACCGATTCTGGGGTTAGATGCTGCTTGATGCGGATGACCATATCATCCCAGCCTTTCAGGTCATCATCTTTAAGCTGGTTTTCAATATGTTTGGTTTTATCCAGCTTGATATAACGCTCGGTTTCCAGGTTGCGTAACTGCGCATCAATAGATTTAAGGTTCTGATACAGGGCAAACAGGGCATTGACCCAGACCTGATCATACTGCTGTTCGCTACGCAGCTTTTGCAGCGAGTGTTTCAGGTTTTCAAAGGCATGTTTAAAACGTTTGCTGTGAATATAGGGTTCACGCTTCAGGATACTTTCGCTTAAATCTTTACAGGCCTTGCCCTGAATCGCCAGAATGCGCTGGAAACGGAACAGGATGTCGCTGTGCTCAAAAATTTTGGCCAGTTTCTGATAGTCAATATGCGCAGAGTCGGCACGTTCATGAATATCCTGGGCAATAAAATAATATTGCAGGCTGCGGCGAGTGTCTTTCTGGCCGCGGTCACCTTTTAAGCGGGTCAGTAGCGCGGTTTTCAGTTCATTAAACAGGCCAATCAGCTTGCCGTTTTCCATCGATAGGTCAATCAGGCTTTGCTGATAACTGCCGGGGGTCATATCGACATCAAACAGGTTGGATTTGGCAAACAGGAAATCGCCTAACGAGGCATAGCTTTGCGAAAGTTTGTCTTGTAGCTGCCGTACCGGGAACAGTAAAAAACTGATGGTGGAAATCAGCCCGTACCAGACTGCACCGGCCACCAGCAAGGCTGGCTGGGTGTACCAGTCTTCAAACAGGTCCACGCCGAGCATGGCATAAACCGAAATCACCAGACAGCCATAGGCAATGGTGGCATAACGCCGGCCCAGAGAACCGAGCAGAATCAGGCCAATACAGGAGATAATCAGGCCAATGGCAAACAGCACCGGATGTGGAAACAGCAGCTGAATGGAGGCGGCGGTAATAAAAAAGCCGATATAGGTATAAGTCTGGTTCAGGATTCTTAAAGAGAAGCGGTCATCAATATCGCTTAAACCGGCTGCGACCACGCCCAAGGTTAGCGGAATGGTGGCCAGCTGATAGCCGAGCAGATAAGGAACAAAGGCGGTGCCGGCAAAGGCGATCATCATCCGGATGTTATAGATAAAGGCCGTGTTGTAGGCAAAGTGTTTGAGACGTGTGAGCCAGGATTTCAAGACTGTTCCTTAAACGAAGCCAGATGCTATGCAGCGGGCAGCAATTATGTGAAACTTCACTTTCAGTACCCTGAAATAATACTATGGACTGTGTACCTTGTCTTTAAATCAGTCATTTAAAAAAGAAATATGAATATGTCCGATTCCCATGTCAGTGCAAGCCCGCAGCAGCAGTATCCATCTTCCTGGATTTTACTGCTGGCTTTGCTGACCTCGCTTGGTCCGCTATCAATTGATATGTATCTGCCGGCCTTGCCTCAAATGGCAGATGATTTTGGCGTCAGCACGCAAATGGTGGCCAACAGTCTGCCGGCTTATTTTCTGGGGCTGGCGATTGGACAGTTAATTTATGGCCCTTTGAGTGACCGGATTGGCCGTAAAACCCCACTGTATTTTGGTTTGGGACTGTATTTTCTGGCCAGCCTGCTCTGTGTTTATGCCCAGGATGAATGGAGCCTGATTGCTGCGCGGGTGTTACAGGCCTTAGGGGGCTGTGTCGGGGTGGTGATTGCCC
Organism: Acinetobacter sp. C15; assembly: GCF_013420645.1. Lineage (NCBI taxonomy): Bacteria > Pseudomonadati > Pseudomonadota > Gammaproteobacteria > Moraxellales > Moraxellaceae > Acinetobacter > Acinetobacter sp. C15. The sequence continues at coordinate 14,267 of NZ_VOXR01000006.1, read as the reverse complement.
GTGCGGCAATTCGTGACCGGCTGGATATGCAGGCTTCCGCGCAGGCTTTTTCCAGCATGATGATTGTGACCGCAATTGCGCCCATTATTGCGCCGGGTCTGGGGGCGATTGTGCTGAGCTTTTTTGACTGGCAGGCGATTTTTGTCTGTCTGGCCATCATGAGTTTAGTCTGCTGGTTATGTGTTCATTTTTTCTTTCAGGAAACCTTGCCGCCAGAGCGCCGTCTGAAATTGAATTTCTATCAGGTGCTGACCCTCTATCTGGCGATTTTTAAGGACCGCAGTTTTTATTTACCGATGATTGCCGGCTGTTTTACCGGCGGGGCGATGTTCTGTTATATCAGCAGTTCTGCCGCTGTTCTGATGGATGGTTATGGCCTGAACCAGCAGCAGTTTTCGATTGCTTTTGGTGCCAATGCGGTCGGTATTATGCTGGCCTCGACCTTAAACAAGCATTTGGCAACCAGCAGCTCTTTAATGACCCGTTTAAAAATAGGCGGTACGGTGCAGGGCACTGGCGCGCTAATTCTGGTCATCGCCGGGCTGATGAGCCATGCGCCGATTGTTGTGGTTTTTGCCGGGCTGTTTTTAGCTGTGGCCGGAATTGGTTTTACTGGCCCCAATGCCATGGCGTTGGCGATGTCGGAGCAGGGTGCCCGTGCCGGTACAGCTAGCGCGATTATGGGCAGTATGCAATTTAGCTGCGGTTTAATTGGCGGCTTAATGTTGAATGTACTGATCTGGGATGCTTTATTAAATATGGGCAGTGTGATGCTACTGTTTATTCTGATTGGGGGGAGTGCGATGTACATTATGCATCGGGAGCGGAAATTAAAAACAGCCTAACCCCGATTCATTCTTATAAATAAAAAGAAGAAACCCGGGCGGTTTCTTCTTTGCTCTTTAAGCTGTTGCAGCGTGAGGGCCAGAGCTAAAAAATTATTCTACAAATACGGCAAATTCTTCGACCGGTACGCGCGGGGTAATAAAGCTATTTACAATATGCTCTGGATCGGCATAACCCAAGGCCATACCACAGACCAGTTCTTCATCGGCCGGGGCATTTAAGACCTCCAGTACAATGCGATGAAAACTATTCCATGCCGCTTGTGGGCAGGTGTCCAGCCCGCGTGCCTTGGCGGCAATCATCACGTTTTGCATCATCATAGAAAGATCCATTTTTGAACCAATTTCCAGGTCGCGATGCAGGGTAAAAAACAGGCCTACCGGTGCATCAAACAGCTGAAAATTACGCAGATGCTGCGCGGCCATCTTCTGTTTTTCGCCTTTTTCAATATTGAGCAGGCCATACAGTCCCCAGCCATTTTCACGGCGCCGCTCAATAAACGGCGAGAACCATTGTTCCGGATAATAGGAAAAGGTGGCCTGATAATCGGCCGCACGTTCAGGATGCAAATACAGTTCAGTTTGTGCCTGACAGACCCGATCAATGAGTTCCTGACGCTTTTGACCGGTCACTACATACACCTTCCACGGCTGAATATTGGTGCCGGATGGTGCGCGGCTGGCCACGCTTAGAATATCTTTAATCATTTGCGGATCGACCGGCCGATCTAAAAAGGCACGCACCGAATGACGCGAGCTAATGGCCTGATCGACCAGTTGTACTAGTCCTTTATCCATGAAAAATCCCTTAAAATGTTTATGTTCTAATCAACTGTTGCTATATACAATAGTCTAATATTTAACCGGGTGGGTAACTTTTGCTTTTCGATAAAACTATGATAATTCGATATTTTTACAAACGAGAATTAGAAAAATTGATCAGTCCTTTATCCTTATACGTTAAAAGTGATTTTAATAAAATAAATTAATTGTTAGATTGAAAGCATAAAACGATTACAGTTTTGTGTAATTCTTTATCGATAAGACTTTTAATTATTTGATAAATAGCAAAAGTGTGATGATTAAATGACATTTAAATTAGGGATGCTTGCCATCTGAGTCAGTATTTAAAATGTCTTAAAAGAGCACGGATGCGCATTATTTTTTACTCTGGAGAAACCCATGGATCGTAAAATCCAAACTTTACTTATCACAAAAACATTAGCGGTCGCAATTACAGCAGCAATGGCCTCTACGGTACAGGCAGCAAGCACTGAACAACAACAAATTCAAGAATTACGCCAGGAAGTACAAGCACTCAAAGCTTTAATTCAACAGCAGCAACAGGTTCAGCAACAGCAACAAGTCCAGATCCAGCAAGTTCAGGCGCAACCGGCACCTGCAGCAAAATCGGCTTCACCATTTTCCTTAAAGTCGAAGGGCGGTGCTGAAGTCAATCTGTACGGTTTTGTGCGTGGTGATGCCAACTATATTGTTGAAGGTGCAGACAATGACTTCAACTCGGTACATAAGACAGCAACAGTTGGAACAAGTAATGATGTCAAATTAGCCAAAGATAAATTACGTGCAACTGCAAAAACTACACGTTTAGGTCTCGATTTTTCTTCACCAGTAGGTGACCGTAAAGTGGGCGGTAAAATTGAAGTTGACTTCGCAGGGAGCAACGATGCATTACGTATCCGTCATGCATACTTAACGCTGGACAACTGGTTATTGGGTCAAACCACCTCCAACTTCCTGTCAAACCATGCACCAGAAATGATTGACTTTGGTACCAACGTCGGCGGTGGTACTACCCGTATTCCACAAGTGCGTTATAGCCACAAACTGGCACCAGCCACTCAATTGCTGGTTTCTGCTGAAGAAGGGGATAGTTCAGGTGAAGGTTTAACGTATCGTTTACCAGTGTTAACTGCTAAAGTCACTCAAGGTTTTGCGAATGGTAAAGGTGCAGCATCAGCACGTGCTATGGTTGAAAATTATAAATCAACAACTGCAAATGATGATAAAACAGGTTGGGGTGTAGCTGCTGGTGCGCACTATCAGGTGACAGAACCTTTAAAAATTTCAGCAGATGTCTCTCATGTAGTCGGCAATAGTAATTATTTATATGGTTCGAATACGGCTTACAGTTTAGACGGCAGAAATATTGAACAAAATGAGTTTACTGCTTTCCAGGTCGGTGCAACCTATAAGTTTGCGCCAAACCTGCGTTCAACACTGGGCTATGGTGCTATTTTTGCAGATGATGGTAATGACTATGCACGTCTGAATGCTAACAATGTGAATGTCAATGTCAATGTCAATGTCAATGAAGAAGTGTACCAAGCATGGTTAAACTTTATTTATTCGCCAGTAAAACCGGTTGATTTGGGTATTGAATATATCAACGGTGAGCGTGAAACCTTTGCAGGTAACAAGTTTAAAGATAATCGTTTTGGTTTAATGGCACGTTATAACTTCTAAGTGCTGAACCAAAAAAGAGGTGGCTTGCCACCTCTTTTTTTTATTTACCAATTTTTAAAAAAACAATTTTAAATTCAGTTGCTTAAATTTATAGTTAAAAGCAATAAGTTAGACTAATAGCGAATAGCGTTAAAAAAATAAAGATTTTTAGAGAAAAAGATGCATAATGTGCGATTTTTTAAGCTGTATTGTTCAGCTTTTTCTATGAATTAAGATGTATTTGTTGGCTACATGAAGCAATGCATTTTCTATGTTTAGGAGCCTATATGAGATTATCTTTCTATAGTAAGCCTATTCAGAGATTTCAGCCTGACATTACCCTGCCACTGAAGTGTCTGTATTTTATTTTTCACTCCCTCTTTTTCAGGCAGTGCCGGTTGATATGAATTTGAGGAGCGACGCTGAGTCTTGCGCTCCAGCTCAGATGCTTCTTCGCCAACTCAGAACTTTTTCTGATTTACATTATTCATATTGCAGAGTTTTCCCGTTTATTTAAATTAAACAGAGCAGCCTTATCATAAAAGGTGCTTATATCATCAGGTTTAAATAATCAGAACCGGAAAACAATAAGCATTGACCATATTAAATGGATATTGCCATGGAATTTACTTTTAATGCGTTTTACACCTTAATTGCGGCTGTAATCGTTCTCCTTTTAGGACGTTTTTTAGTTAACAATATTGATTTTCTAAGACGTTACAACATCCCGGAACCTGTCGCGGGCGGTTTGGTCGCTGCGGTAGTGTCTTTAATCGTGCACAATTTCTGGGGCTACAGCATTACCACCAGTAGTGCGCTACAAACCAGTTTTATGCTGATTTTCTTTGCCTCCATCGGTTTAAGTGCCAACTTTGCCAAACTGCGTGAAGGCGGTATTGGTCTGGTAATCTTTCTGATCGCAATTTCACTATTCATCATTGTACAAAACTTTGTCGGGATTAGTCTGGCGACAGTATTGGGCATTGATCCGCTAATTGGTATGATTGCCGGTTCCATTACCTTAACCGGTGGTCACGGGACTGCGGGTGCATGGGGTGAAATCCTTGAGGTTGAACATGGTATTCAGGGGGCTTTGGCCCTGGGGATGGCCAGTGCGACCTTCGGTCTGATTATTGGTGGTATTATTGGTGGGCCATTGGCCAAACTGCTGATCAACCGTTATCAGTTGGCTACACCACGTACCGATGCACAAATTGAACAGCGTGACAATACGCCAGTTGAACCGGTACCGGGTGAGTTTGTGCCATTTGAATATCCGCATCAGGTGCGTTTAATTACCGCAGACAATGCCATTACCACTTTAGGTTTATTTGCAGCCTGTCTGGCCTTTGCCGAGTTTATGACCGGTTATGCCAAAGGCACGCTGTTTGAGTTGCCAACTTTCGTCTGGGCTTTGGCTGGTGGGGTAATTCTGCGTAACGTATTAGAAGGTATTTTCAAAGTCACTATTTTTGACCGTGCGATTGACGTATTTGGTAACGCTTCATTGTCTTTATATTTGGCGATGGCATTGCTGTCATTGAAATTATGGCAACTGGCAGATCTGGCTGGCCCGCTAATGGTCATTCTAGGCGCGCAAACCATCACCATGGCCTTGTATGCGGCCTTCATTACCTTCCGTGTTATGGGTAAAAACTATGATGCTGCTGTACTGGCTGCGGGTCACTGTGGTTTTGGTATGGGTGCAACACCTACTGCGGTTGCCAACATGCAGGCCGTTACCAATATGTACGGTGCTTCTCATAAAGCCTTCCTGATTGTACCGCTGTGTGGTGCTTTCTTTGTCGACTTGATTAATGCGACTGTCATTCAAGTCATTCTTAAGTTTTTTGTTTAAGTAATTTGAGTGGAAAAGCCTTGTTAAAAGGCTTTTCTTTTTAGGATGACTCAATCAGCAAAGGGTGCGAAAAAATGAATGAACAATTAAATGAAACCCTAATGTCCTGGGTGACGCTTCTAAATACCCCGCTGTGGGATTTTCTGGTGATCTTTCTGGTTGGTGTCGGGATATTTTATACCCTGATCACCGGCGCTGTACAAATTCGCCTGTTCTGGCACAGTATTAAAGCCATGAGGTCGAGCCGTAAAAAAGGCGAAGACAGTTATGGGATTACCCCATTTCAGGCCCTTGTGACCGGTTTGGCCAGTCGGGTCGGGGTCGGTAACGTTGCCGGTGTTGCGATTGCGATTGCGATTGGTGGTCCGGGTGCGGTGTTCTGGATGTGGTTTACCGCATTTTTAGGCATGAGTTCGGCCTTTGTCGAATCTTCACTGGCGCAGCTATTTAAGGTGCGTGATACCAGCAACCATCAGTTCCGTGGTGGTCCGGCCTATTACATTACCCAAGGCCTAAAACAGAAATGGCTGGGTGTAGTATTTGCGGTTGCCCTGATTTTAACTTACGGTTTCGTGTTTAACGCGGTGCAGGCCAACTCGATTATCAGTGCCACATCACATGCCTGGGGCTGGAATCAGGCCAATCTGACTGTGCCAATGGGTGCATTCAGTTTTGAACTGTCCTGGTTGGGTCTGGTTCTGGTCGTCATGACCGCCATGATTATTTTTGGCGGGATTAAACGTATTGCCAAAGTGGCAGAGAAATTTGTCCCGATTATGGCGCTGTTATATCTCGTGGTGGCGCTATATATCGCCGTGATTAATATACCGATTATTCCGGATATTTTCCGCCTGATTTTCAGCAAGGCCTTTGAGTTTGATGCCGCTGCCGGTGGTTTCTTTGGGGCGATGGTGTCGATGGCGATGATGATGGGCATCAAGCGTGGTCTGTTCTCCAATGAAGCGGGGATGGGTTCTGTACCAAACGCGGCTGCTGTGTCGGATGTAAAACATCCAGTGAATCAGGGGCTGGTACAGATGCTGGGCGTATTCGTGGACACCTTTATTGTCTGTTCATGTACCGCAATCATCATTTTGTCTTCCGGTTTATATCAGAATGCCGGTTTTGAAGGGGTGACCCTGACCCAGATGGCGCTGGAAAGCCAGATTGGCCATTGGGGTGATGACTTCCTGGCCATTATCCTGTTTATGTTTGCTTATTCGTCGATTATTGGGAACTACGCCTATGCCGAAGGTAACGTGCAGTTCATTAACAACAACCGCAAGATCATGCTGATTTTCCGTCTGCTGGTGCTGTTTATGGTGTATTTTGGCGCGATTGCTACCGTACCACTGATCTGGTCGATGGCCGATCTGTTTATGGGCGTGATGGCTACCATCAACCTGTTTGCCATTTTACTGCTGACGCCATTTGTGTTGATGCTGCTAAAAGACTTCAAAGCTCAGCTGAAGCGTGGCGTGAAAGAACCGGAATTTAAACTGGACAATCATCCTAAATTTAAAGACCGGGTTAATTCCGATATTTGGTAATACAAACAGCAACAGCCTCATCATGAGGCTGTTGTTTTATTAATAGCAGGTTATCTTTTAGATGCTTTAGCTTAGCAAAGACAGCAAACCCATATACACGCCAAAGCTACCAATCAGGCTGACCCACACCGGCAGTTTGCTTTTCAGTAAAACAATCACAAACATCACAAACGCCAGATCCAGCACTGATGTTAAATAATCCTGTCCCATATCAACAATGAGCGCGAGCAATAAACCTACCACCGTGGCATTAATACCAATCACCGCATGTTTGATTTTGTCCTGATGCATCAGCCAGGACCAATGCGGCAGGGTAGCAAAAATCAGAAAGAACGAGGGCAGGAAAATGGCGATGGTGGCAATGATCGCGTTCAGCACAGGATAGGCAGTTAAATCCAGAAAATAGCCGACATAGCTGGCAAAGCTGAATAAAGGACCCGGCATGAGCTGGGCAAAGGCATAGCCTAAATCAAACTGCTGGGCTGAGATCATGCCGGTACTGACAAAGTCCTGATGCAGCAGCGGTAAAATAATATGCCCACCACCAAAGACCAGTGCAGCAGACTGATAAAAGCCTAAAAAGCCTTCAGCCAGCAGATGCGGATTGATCCAGTTCAGCGCACCGAGCAGCAGAAATGGACAGATAAATAAGATTAGCCAGAGTGTAGTTGAGCCGAAACTGCGCTGTTCCAGCTGAAAACTCGGCGTGGTATGACTGCCGCTTTGAGGTTGTGCTTTGGCAATCCACATGCCGGCCAGACCAGCCAGCACAATCACCAGAATCTGGTTATATGACAGTGGCAGGAACCAGATCATGAGCGCAGACACAAGCATCAGCAGGTATTGCCACCAGCTTTTGCAAAAGCTTTGCAGCATTTGCCAGAAGGCCCAGAACACTACCGCCAGTACAATCAGTTGAATGGCATGAAAATACGCCGAACTGATCCACGGGAATAACTGCTGACCGATAAAGGCCAGTAGCGTCATCAGTAAGGCCGAGGGCAAGGTAAAGCCCAGCCAGGCCACCACCGAGCCTAAATAGCCACGTTTTAAATAGCCAATGGCCAGTCCAACCTGACTGCTGGTCGGGCCGGGCAACAGTTGCGCTAAAGCGACGACCTGGGCATAGTCTTCATCTTTGAGCCAGTGCAAACGCTGCACAAAAGTCTGGTGAAAAAACACCAGATGCGCGGCTGGGCCCCCAAAAGATAAGCATCCCAGCTTAAAGAAAATCAGAAAAATCTGTGAATAAGATAAAGAAGACATTGGCTAGAATTTTAAAAAACCCGACTTAAGTTTAAACTGAGCAGATGACAGTTTAACGAATTTAAACAATGCACTGCAGAAAATCTCCTTAGACTACAGCAGGCCTGTCGAGTTCAGATCGAGGAATCCATGTTGAATAAAAATCTTGGCTTTATCAGTGTGATGGGGGCAGTCATGCTGACCTTAGGCGCCTGTCAGCATCTGCCAGAACAGCATCAGGGGGTGTCCTCTCAATTACTGGCGACCCCGGCAATGGCTGAGGCCAGCCAGCAGAACGCACGCATGAACTTTAAAACATTGCCGCAATATACCGGACAGGACCCGGTCATTGCCTTGGTGCTGGGCAGCGGCGGCGCGCGCGGTTATGCCCATATTGGCGTGATTGAAGTGCTGGAGCAAAATGGCATCCGTCCGGATTTTATCGTCGGGACCAGTGCCGGCAGTATAGTCGGGTCGATTTATGCCAGCGGTAAAAGCGCGCATGAGCTGCGTCAGATTGCCCTGAACATGAAAGCCAATGATGTCCGTGACATCAAACTGGATATGAAAGGTTTCTTCGATGGCAAAAAAGTCGAGAACTATGTCAATACGCAGGTCAACCAGTTGCCGTTAGAGCAGCTGCCAATTCCGATGTATGTGGTGGCCACTGAATTAAAACAGGGCAAGAAAGTGGTGTTTAATGCCGGCAATACCGGACAGGCGGTACGGGCGTCGGTGTCAATTCCAAGCATGTTTATTCCAACCCGAATTGCCGATGCCGAATATGTCGATGGTGGGCTGGCCAGTCCGGTGCCGGTAAATGTCGCCCGCGAACTGGGTGCGGACATTGTGATTGCGGTCGATATTCTGGCCCAGCCGATGTATACCGAAACCAGCCATGTCTGGGGGCTGTTTAACCAGAATATTAATATCATGCAGAAGCATCTGGCCCAGGAAGAGCTGAAACATGCCGATATTGTAATTCAGCCAGATTTACGCGAAAAAGCACATATTTTTGATGTGCAGGGCCGCGAAGCCACCATGCAGGCCGGTGTGGTCGCCGCCTATGGCAAGCTGGGGCAGATTTCGCAGGTCTATCAGCATAAAGGCTATGCCGATGGTCACCGGATTCAAACCTATAACCTGCAACAAAATACTGTTGAGATACATTCGGGGCGCTAGAATGCTGCCGGTTTTTTTCTATAACTTAAGTCGAATAAAAATGGCAAGAATGCTCATATTGCAATTTGCTTTTGGCGTTAATTGCCTGATGTTATTCAATAAAGGTATTTCGATTCATGCTCAAAAGGTTGCGATTAATATTTAAAGTTTATATATAAGTGTATTTTAATTCAGCTATTTAAGTTTACCTGTTGTTAATAAAGCTCTTATACTGGCCGCATCAGAATATAACGATTTATCTTAGAAGCTAAAACTGAGCAGGGCATGAGTATGAAGCAATTACACATTGGACAATCTGTACAACTGGCCAGCATGGAACAAATTATTTTTACCATTAAAAAAATTAATGCCGATGGTTCCTATGAAATTGAAGCCCAGCTCGATGTACAAAATGTTTTAAATTATGGTCACGTGTCGCCGGAAATGTTGCGTCATATCAACCCGGCTTAAAAACTCAGGCAGTAAAAGTCCAATTTTGGGCTGAGCTCATCGGCCCGAATGGAAAAAATCCACCTCCTGACGCGCCTGCTGAAATCCTGTTCAAGTGGTGTCGGGATGTGGATAAATAATTGAAAATTCAAGTAATAGCGCAAAACACTATATATTTTTCTAAATAATACCCCAATCACCATAAATAATAATGATGACTTTATTGCCGAATTGAACATTTAATTTGTGTTAAAAACGATATAATAATATTCACATATCCTGTCTTTTATAAGAGCCGAAAACAAGATGTCCCCATTAGATCAGCTTAAACCCATCTTAGAAGATCAATCTGAATTAACCATGTCGGTGTTAATGACGCCAGATATGGCAAACTTTTCCGGTAATGTTCATGGGGGAACAATTCTAAAATTACTGGATCAGGTGGCTTATGCCTGTGCCAGCCGTTATTCAGGCAGCTATGTGGTGACACTTTCGGTAGATAAAGTGAACTTTAAGGAACCAATTCATGTCGGCGAGTTGGTGACTTTCCTGGCCAGTGTGAACCATGTAGGCCGTACTTCCATGGAAATTGGCATTCGCGTCGAAGCGCAGAACATTCAAAAACGCACCGTGCGTCATACCAACAGTTGCTATTTTACCATGGTCGCAGTTGATGAGCAGGGCAAACCCAAACAGGTGCCGGCCTTAAATCTGGACAATGACTGGAAACGCTGCCGTTTTGAAGCGGCAGAACAGCGTAAAGTGGCGCGTTTACAGGAAGGTACTCATCCATCTTGCAGTATTTACAAGAAGTCGATTTAAGTCTGACTTTCACTGTGTTGAAGAAAGACCTGAAATTTCAGGTCTTTTTTTATTGCCAAATTTTTTCATACCAGACGACAAAAGAATCACTCGCCAGCCGGCACCAACTGGCTTATTATAAAACGATACGTATCGTTTCGTTTTGGGCTAGGTATGGAAACTGAAAAATCATCACGGCGGCAGCAATGTATTTTAAATGCTGTGGTCGAGGCACTGGCAGAGTATGACTATAGCCATCTGACCATTGAGGATATTGCCACGCGGGCCGGTGTAGGGAAATCGACCATCTACCGCTGGTGGAAACATAAATCCGAACTGGTGTTCGATGCCTTTAAGCTGCAAACCGCCTCGATTTTTGAACTCGACTTTAGCCAGTCTTTGCAGTTTAACCTGACCCAGCAATTGTTTAAGCTGAGTCAGGCGCTGAACCATCAGGTTGGGCGGGCGGTACTGGTGGTGATGGCCGAGCAGCGTGAAACTGCCGCAGCATTTTTTCGTGAATATTTGCTGCCACGGCGTGAACAGATGCGCAAGCTGATTCAGCTGGCGATTCAGCGTGGCGAAATTGTGGCGCAGTATCCGTTTGAACTGATGCTCGACACGCTATATGCACCGATTCATTACCAGATTATTTTCTTTAACCGGATGCCCGATGCCGACTATATTCAGCAGCTGATTGAGATGGTGCTGGCACCAGTCCGGGTTCAGCCGCTTATTGATGCGCAGGAGCGCTAAGCCTATGTCTACTCAAAGTTCTGCTGCATTATGGAATCGTGCATTTATTCTGTGTCTTTTCAATAACCTGTTTCTGTTTGTTTATTATTTTGCCCTGCTAGCCGTATTACCAATTTATATCATGAATGATCTGGGCGGCACGGTCAAAGAAGCCGGTTTGGCTCTGACCCTGTTTCTGGTGTCCTCGATTGCCATCCGGCCGTTTTCCGGTTTAATCGTGGAAAAGCTGGGCAAGAAACTGTCTTTTCGTGGTTCTGAGCTGTGCTTTGTGCTGTTTGCCTTTTGCTATATCTGGATTGACAGCATGTGGAGCCTGCTGCTGGTGCGTTTTTTACATGGCATCTGGTTCAGTATTTTAACCACGGTGGCGGTACCGGTGGCCAACGACTTTATTCCAGAAGCGCGTAAAGGCGAGGGCATTGGCTATTTTGTGATGTCGACCAATTTGGGCGTAGTCTTTGGGCCTTTAATTGCCTTAACCACCATCCAGTTCACCAGTTTTCGGGTGCTGTTTGCCGTGCTGGCGGTGATTATGGCGATGGGTTTTCTGTTCTGCCTTAGCCTGAAATTACAGGATGATCGGGTCAAACCGGCCAATCCGCCCGATCCATCTGCCATGAAACCCCGGCTGAGCCTGCATGATATTGTCGAAACCCGGGTCATTCCGGTAGGGCTGGTGGCGATGCTGACTGCCTTGGCCTATTCCAGTGTGATCAGTTTTATTACCGCCTATAGTGAAGCCAAGCAGTTATTGGCCTATACCAGTCTGTTCTTTGTGGTCTTTGCTGTGTCCATGATTGTGGTGCGGCCGTGGGTCGGCAAGCGTTATGATCGTAAAGGTCCAAGTGCGGTGATGTATCCGTCCTTTGTGTGTTTTGCCATGGGACTGGTGATTGTCAGCTTTTTATCTAATCCGTGGATTTTATGGCTGTCGGCGGTGTTTATTGGTATTGGCTACGGCACCTTGTTTCCGTGTCTGCAAACCGTGGCCATTCAAACGGTCAATAAACAGCGCATGGGTCATGCGATTTCAACGTTCTTTACCCTGTTTGATCTGGGGCTGGCACTCGGTTCCGTGCTGATGGGCATCCTGATTGCCTGGATGGGCTTCCAGCTGACCTATTTACTCTGCGCCGTGCTGGTGCTGTTGACCTTGCTGCTTTACAAAGCCATGGTCACACCAACCTTGCGTCAGGCTCCCTAAGAGGCTTCAACATGGAATTAAGACATTTACGTTATTTTGTTGCGGTGGCAGAAGAGCTGAACTTTACCCGGGCCGCAGCCAGAATGTATACCGTGCAGCCATCTTTAAGCCAGCAAATTAAAGATCTGGAACAGGAGGTCGGGGTGCAGTTATTGCTGCGTTCCAACCGTAAAGTAGAACTGACTCCAGAAGGCGAGGCCTTTTTAAAGCAGGCGCGTTTGTGTCTGGACTATGCCGACAAAGCTATTCAGGAAGCGCGGCAAGTGGCACAGGCGCAAAAACCACAGTTGAATATCGGCTTTGTGCCGGTGGCCGAAATGAAAGTGTTTCCTTATATCATGCCGAATATTCGTGCCCAGTTTCCCAATTTAAAAATCCATTTTCATAGCCTGCCGGATGCCGAGCAGTTTAAGGCCTTAAGTCGGGCGGAAATTGATATTGCTTTTACCCGCTATCCAGATGAATCGGGAGCGTTTGAGTCAATCCAGATTTTTGATGAACCACTGACCCTGATTGTGCCGAAAGATTCTCCGGCGGCCAGCTTAAAACATATCAGCATCAAAAGTTTTCAGCAGCAGGATTTTGTGATTAGTGATGAGCACGCCTCACCGCAGCTGTACAAAATTATTCAGGACTTTTTAAAGCAGTCTAGGCTGGAGATTCATGTGGTGCAGCATTCCACCAATATTCTGATGAACGTTAATCTGGTCGGGATGGGCGTCGGCTGGAGTCTGGTGCCCGCTTATGTGATTCCGCTACTTGGCGATAAAATTGTGGTGAAAAACACATTGGAACCACTGCCGATGATTGGCCTCTATGCCAGCTATCGCAAACAACATCGCAGCGAAGCGATTGAGCTGATTTTAAAAGTGTTAAAAGCGCAGTTTTATATGGATTTTGGCTAAAGCGTGTGTTACACCTAACTGCATATCGGCGCAGCCGGTTTTTTAAAATTGGTGAAGCCGTTAAAGATGGACACAAATCAACAGCGTTTCTCGCCGGACAGCAGGCTTAAAATATAAGCATTGATGCACTGTCGAGGAACTCCACATGCAACTGTATACGCATCCTCAATCACGTGGTCAGACCCTAATGCCGCTATTACAGGAGCTGCAGATTCAGGATCAGATCGAGATTATTCAGGTCAGTTGGGAAGATCTGCAACAGCCAGAGTATCGGGCCATAAATCCTTTGGGCAAAGTGCCGCTACTGGTCGATGGCCCGGTTTTTATTAGTGAAACCCCGGCAATTTTTGCCTATCTGGCTGATCATTTCTTTGAACAAGGTTTGGCCCCGGCCCTGGATGATCCGCAGCGCGGCGCCTATTTCAAATGGCTATTTTTCTGTCATGGCCCATTAACCGAATGGATTGACTTGAGCAATTTCCAGATCAGTCAGGCCCAGCTCGAACAGCATAAACGCGGTTTAGGGATGGGATTGCCGGAAGATCTGATGGCGTTTTAAAACAGGGACTGCAGCAGGCCAACCCCTATTTGCTCGGTGAGCGTATGAGTGCCGCAGATTTGTATCTGGCGTACTGGCTGGCCTATGCCATTGCTCTGAAGGCCATTCCTTATTTGGAAGAATTCCGGCCGTATCTGCAATGGATGGCGCAGCGGCCATCCTTAAGTCAGGTGATCTGGTTTCAGCAGCTAGATCAGCATTGAAACAGCGGCATGAACATGAGCGCGAATAGCAAAAAACCACGCCTGAGCGTGGTTTTTTGAAGGGTTAATAACTGCTAATTGAAATATACTTATTTCTATATTATTATATACAAATGAGTAGATATGTTAGTATTGGCGTTGCAGCTAAAACACTGGGTGTTTCCATCCAAACCCTAAGAAGATGGGATGAGGAAGGCACTTTAGTCGCAGATAGAACCCCAAAAAATCACAGACGTTACGATCTAAGCAAGATCACACCTGAAC
>NZ_VOXR01000069.1:0-7408 GCF_013420645.1 Acinetobacter sp. C15 | reverse complement strand
ACTTTAGGGTATACTTTAAAGTTACACAAAACATCTATATGAAGACTAAAGTCCAAATTAGTGTTTATGTTGGTTCAATGTATTACATTTCGTATTTTCTATTTGTAACGTAATTTCAGTAATATTATGATTATGTTTTAGAACTTCTAAGGCCTTTTGATAGAGTTGATCTGTATTGCTATTCGGAGCAACCAAATGAGCAGTTAAATGAATATTTCTTGAGGATATAGCCCAGACTTTCAACTGATGAATCCCTTCAACGCCCTCTAGCTTCAATAAATCATTTCTTAACGACTCAATATCAATCTCATCAGGAACTCCTTCAAGCAGAATATGAATACTTTGTTTTAATAAAATCCAAGTTCGAGGTAAGACCCAGAAGCCAATTAACACAGCGATTACGGTATCAACCCACATCCACTGGGTAAAATAAATAACTATTCCTCCGATAATCACGCCTATCGATCCTAGAGCATCACTAAGAACTTCTAAATATGCACCTTTTATATTTAGACTTCCTTCAGCACTAGCAGAAAGGATTTTCATTGAAATCAAATTTATGACCAAACCAATGACCGCGACAATCATCATTCCAACACTTTGAATTTCAGCAGGATTCGTAAAACGTTGATAAGCTTCATATACAATATATATTGCTACCACAAAAAGCATCACCGCATTAAACAGAGCCGCTAAAATTTCAAATCGCTGATAGCCAAAAGTTCTTTTATCATCTGCGGCTTTTTTACCAATTTTGATAGCGGCAAGAGCAATAGCTAAAGCGGCTACATCAGTAAACATATGAGCTGCATCAGATAACAAAGCCAAACTTTGGGTAATAAAAGCAGCGACAACTTCTACTATTAAAAAAGTAGTCGTTAAACCTAAGGCAACCATTAACTTCTTACTATTTTCTTCAGTAACAACCGCATGGCTATGATCATGATGTTCTGACATAAAATATTTTCCTTATTCTATTTATGATGAGCAGAGATATTGGATAACAGCCAATATCTCTGCTGTAAATCGACTAATCTATTGGATTAAGAAACTTTCTTTTCATTTATCCAACGATAAAGCACGGGTAACAGCACCAAAGTTAGTAATGTTGAAGAGATAATCCCGCCAATCACTACGGTTGCCAGTGGCCGTTGAACCTCAGCCCCTGTTCCGGTTGCCAGCGCCATTGGTACAAAACCCAGTGAAGCCACACAAGCTGTCATCAACACTGGTCTTAAGCGCAAAATAGCCCCTTGCCACACGGCTTTATGCACTGGATATTTGTCCCTTAATTCCTTAATAAAGGTCAGCATTACCAGTCCATTGAGGACTGCAACACCAGATAAGGCAATAAAGCCAATTCCAGCTGACATCGATAATGGAATATCCCTTAGCCAAAGGAACAGCACACCACCGGTCAAGGCAAAGGGTACCCCGGTAAAGACCAATAGACTTTCTTTGACATTGTGAAAGACCGCCATCAGTAAAATAAAGATAGTGATTAAAGCCAGTGGAATCACGATTTGCATCCGTGCTTTGGCTGAAGCCAAATTTTCAAACTGACCGCCATATTCTATCCAATAACCACTTGGCAAAGTGTATGCTTTGAGCTGTGTCTGTACATCAGAAACAAAAGACCCTAAATCACGCCCTTCAACATTCGTTGTAACCACAACTCGGCGTTTACCATTTTCTCGACTGACTTGGTTGATTCCTTCAATGGTCGAGACTTGCGCGACATCCGACAAAAAAATACTGCCACCATTTGGAAGCTGAATAGGTAACTGGGAAACAGATGCGACACTACGGTCTTGCTCTCCAAGACGGATAACAAAATCAAAACGACGATCGCCTTCTAAAATCTCTCCCACGCTTTGTCCACCAATACTGGTTGCCACAAGGTCTTGAATTGAACGCACACTCAAACCATATTGTGCAGCCAAAGTTTTATTTACCTCGACATTCAGTAATGGCAAACCTGAGGTCTGCTCAACTTTCACGGCACTGCTACCCGATATTTGCTGAATGATTTTGGAGATTTTAGTCGCCTCAGTATTGAGGACATTCATATCATCACCGAAGATTTTCACACCAACATCACTACGCACACCTGAGATCAATTCATTAAATCGGAGTTCAATCGGTTGTGAAAATTCACTATTATTGCCTGGAATCGTGGCTAAATACGTCACCATACGGCCACGTAATTCATCTAAACTTTCTTTAGGATTTGGCCATTCTGAACGAGGCTTTAACATGATATAGCCATCTGAAATATTGGGTGGCATGACATCTGTTGCAACCTCGGCTGTACCCGTTCTGGCAAATACTGCCTTAATTTCAGGGAAACTCTTTAAAAGAAGTTTTTCAGTATTCTCCTGAATACGTAAAGACTCTTCTAAGCCTGTACTTGGTGAACGTAACTGTTGTACCGCAAAGTCTCCTTCACTGAGCTGTGGTGCAAATTCACTGCCGAGTTTGGTACTGATAAATCCCGTAATCACTAATACACACAGTGCAAAAGTCAGCACAACTGCTTTGTATTGATACGAAATATCAAGAGTTTGCTGATATTTAGCTTTTAGCCATAACATCCAACGACTTTCTTTTTCTTGAATATCGCCTTTGACCCACAATGCCACAGCAGCAGGCACAAAGGTGATCGATAAAATAATGGCTGCAACAAGGGCGAGTACCACTGTCAATGCCATCGGATGGAACATTTTTGCTTCCACACCACTTAAAGCAAAAATCGGCAAATACACCACCAAAATAATAAGCTGACCAAAAATAAGAGGACGACGTGCTTGGCGGGCAGCCAGAAAAACTTCCTTAAAGCGTTCACTTTGTGTGAGAGGTCGTTTTAACAGTTGCTGTGTATGGGCTAAACGCCGGATACAGTTTTCGACAATCACCACAGCACCATCGACAATGATGCCGAAATCGAGTGCACCTAAACTCATCAGATTGGCACTGATATTTTTCTGTGCCATCCCGGTTAAGGTAAACAGCATAGAGAGTGGAATGACACAGGCAGTAATCAAGGCAGCACGGATATTCCCTAAAAACAGGAACAGAATGATGATGACCAGGATTGCTCCCTCTACCAAGTTTTTCTGAACGGTTTTAATCGCCTTCTCAACCAAGGTAGTACGGTCGTACACCGTTTCAATCACTACCCCTTTAGGCAAACTATTCTGAATATCTTGAAGCTTGGCATCCACAGCTTTAGAAACAGTCCGGCTATTTCCACCCATCGCCATCATGGCAACCCCTAAAACGGTTTCTTTGCCGTTATAGGTTGCCCCACCGGTTCTTAAATCATGCCCAATAGAGACTTGCGCAATATCACCAACCCGAATTGGGCTGCCATTTGGGCTACCCAGCATGGTGTTCTCAATATCAGAAAGCCCATTGAATGCACCCGGTACACGTACCGTCAGTTGCTGACCATTGTCTTCAATATAACCTGCACCTCGGTTCTCATTATTTTGCGCTAAAGCCTGTTGCAGTTGTTCTAATGAGATATTCAGTTGCTGCATCCGGTTTAAATCGGGAGAGACCACATAGGTTTTTTCAAAACCACCAATACTGTTGACCTCTGCAACTCCCTTAACACGTTGCAGTTGAGGACGCACAATCCAGTCCTGAATCTCACGCAAATCCATCGGCGTGTATGCAGTTCCATCCGGCTTTTTCGCATTCGGATCTGCCTTCAGTACCCATTGATAAATCTCACCGAGACCCGTAGAAACGGGGGACATCGTCGGTGCGATTTGTGCAGGCAACTCAGATTGCGCCTCCTGTATCCGTTGGTTAATCTGCTGACGGGCCCAATAAATATCAGTCCCATCTTTAAAGACAATGGTGACTTGAGAGAGTCCATAACGGGATATGGAACGGGTAAGCTCCAGATCCGGAATGCCAGCCATGGCATTTTCAATGGGATAGGTAATCCGCTGTTCGACTTCAAGCGCAGTAAAACCCTTGGCTTGAGTATTAATCTGGACTTGGGTATTGGTAATATCGGGTACAGCATCAATCGGGAGTTTCTGATAGCTATACACCCCGACCGCAATCCAGGTACAGACAAAGAGCAACACCCAAATCGCATTTTGTATGGAAAACTGAATGATTCGTTCGAATAAACCTTCTGGTTTTGGCAGATCAGAATTAATGTTCATGGCCTGCCTCGTCTTTTTCTAATTCAGATTTCAACAAGAAACTGCCTTGAGCGATATACTTCTGCCCTTCAGTCAGCCCAGAAATCACTTCAAGCCATTGTCCATCACTTGAAGCCTGCCCCAATTGCACTTTCTGTGCTTTTAAGTGGACTTGACCTTTTTGTTCTGAATCTACGATGAAAATACTGTCTTCACCTTCAATACTTTGCAGCGCAGACTTTTGAATCCGAAGGGCTGATTTTGCTGTAGCTTCCGGAATCAACACTCTCACTAACACATTAGAACGCAACTCAGTAGCTTGCGCATCGAGTTTTGCGCGCACCACCAGACGCCCTGTTTGTACATCTGCCTGAGAGGTTAAGCTTTGTACAGTAGCTTTATAGATTTGATCTGAATCATTCACTTTAAAGTCAATTTTTTGCCCGGCTTGCAGTTGACCTGAGAATTGATTCGGCAAATTAAACTCAAGCCATAAATCTTTCAGCTGTTCAATGACAAAGAGCTGATTAGCCAGTTGCACATTTTCACCGACCACAATATCTTTTTGACTGATCACCCCAGAGATCGGTGCTTTAATCAGAAAACGCCCATTGTTATTGCCACTTGCACCTAATGCATTTAAACGTGCTTGTGAGGACTGGACAGTAATCTGCGCTTGACGGTAGGCATTTTCGGCACGCTGGTAATCCTGTTTGGCAGAAATCCCCTGTGACCAGAGTTGCTGTTCGCGCTGGTAATCTTTACGGGCCAAATCCAGATTCACCTGTGCCATACGCAGATTTGCCTGTTGGTCGATCAGTTCAGGCACGATTAGTACAGCCAGCGTTTGTCCTTTTTGCACGCTCTGTCCTAAAGCCACATTGACCTGCTCGACATGACCACTAAAATTAGGCGATATATGCGCTTGTTGATCGGTATTCACCACCAATTTACCTGGCAGGGTTGTCAGCTTTTCAACCAATCCTGTGGATGCAACAGCAACTTTTAAACCTTGTTCAACCATTTGTTGGCTGGTCAGTTGTATTTCGCCTTCTTCAGCATGTCCTTCTTCAGAACTATCTTCATCAGAATGTTCGGCATTTCCCTCATCATGACCATGCCCCTCAGATTCAGTTTTTTTTGAACTTAACCAAATAACCAGACTGACCAAGACCGTAATCAGAATCAAAATTGCAATCATGAGAGACTGGGATATTTTTCCGTTTTGCTTGGCGTTCATTTTATCGTGCTCCCCCATTGATTAAATTTTGCGATGCTTCGACTGCCTTTTTATTCAGTTGTGTATAGGCATCCGAACGGCTAATTTCTTCATAACTTGTGCCAATACTGAGTGCCTCAGCTGCGAGGGCAGTTTGCCAAGCTTGACGTAGAATTTGTAATTGACCCAATCGAAGATTCTGCAGTTGGGTGGTTGCTTGCTGAACGTCGGTAATGGACAGTTTCCCTGCCTGAAACCCTTGTAAAGTACGGCTCTGAACTTTGGTCGCCAAAGTAACTTGTGCTGTTGTGGCATCGAACTGGCTACGTAAACCTTTGAGCTGATGCATGCTGTTGGCAATATTGAGTATTTGTTGCTTCAGCTCACGCTGCTGCTGTTGGTTCAGCAATATTTGCTGTTGCTGGACCATCGGGATCGCATATTGCTGGCGGTTGAAAATATTCAGTGGAATAGCCACGCCGATTGCCAAAGTCGTATCGTTGCTTTCATTAGGGGTTTTGCTACGTTTCATGCCTACATTTAAAGTCGGATTGGGACGTGCCTGAATTCTTAAATTTTCAATTTGATGATCCGATTGCTGAATGTTCAAGGCATAGAATTTTTCTAGCCACCCTTCAGCAATATACCGTTGCACAGTTTGGAGACTTTGCTCTGGCCAAGGGATAGCGGTTTTATTCAATTGAAGATGTGAAGATGTTTCTTCCCCCCACAAATTAGACAGCTGACGACCGGCAGCTTGTTTATTCAGCATCGCTTGCTGATAAAGTCGTTGGATTTCTAGCGCTTCAATTTGGGTACGCTCAAAATCAACCAGGGCAATACTGCCTGCCTGATAGCGTTTCTGGGCACTGTCCAGATTGGCTTTACTTGTTTTTAACTGTACTGAATAAGCAGACTGCTCAACCTCAGCAAGTGCAAATTGCGACCATGCAAATTTAACAATCAGTTGGCTTTGTGCCTTCCATAATTGCTGTTGCAATTGGATTTGTTGATTCGAGGTATTGGCAATCACCCGGTTCAGCTTACGCTGACCAAATAGATCTAGAGGTTGACTAACGCCAACATTGAATTCCTGTTCTTGACCTGAGCCAAAGCCAGACTGTTCTAAACTTATACTTGGATTCTGCCATAACCGACTTTGCTGAATATTCAATTCAGATATTTGCTGAACTTGTTGCCACAGCTTGTCTTGAGTCTGGTAACTTTGTACTTTTGCTAAAGCGGATTCAAAGCTGGTAACGTTTTCAGCATAGCTATATTGCATAGCCGCTGTACATATACAAGCAACCAAGCTATGACGCAAGAGTATAATTGATTGTGAAGACATGATTTTTCCCACTTATTTAAATAATAAAAGTGGTGGGAATGTTTTAGGCTACCCCACCATGAGCGGGGAAAATTCGGGAGGTGGGCTTTGTTGAAACAGGTCAGGAGCCTGATAGCTGTTTTTCCAATGAAATTGTGGATTCACTTTAACTTCAGAGCTTGGATGAAACACATCTACTTTTTCATTTTGTACAATCAAATGCGTCATCGATGGTAGATGATCTTGATGATCTTCACCGATTTCTAAATCGCTACTGAATGTTTTTATGTTTTCTGACTGTCCATTATGATCGTGTTGACGACTATCGCTGGCACACAAGGTATTTTGGTGATGACCAAAATGATAACTCTGCTGTGATTGAGGCTGTTGTTCATGGACACAAAAGGCCGCCGCCACATTCCAAAAGCTTTGGAACATGAACAATCCAACCAAGACTGTAATCCATGTAGTAGAACGCATCATCATAACAATCGAAAAATTTGTACCAAGTATAAGGCTTAGAGCCACTCCAAGGTCAAGCTTAATAAATTAAATTAAACATTCAATGAACACTGAATAGCCGGCACTTTTGCAAATTTACCTTGTCTCTATAAGCTCACATCAATTTCAGGTAAGAATAACAATAGATAGTGAACCGTACCGGGTTTGTCGGAGACTTTTTATTTAAGTTAGGCCACC
>NZ_VOXR01000068.1:0-8177 GCF_013420645.1 Acinetobacter sp. C15 | reverse complement strand
TGCCATGTCACTGAATACTCGTCCTAGAAAGGCGTTAGATTGGCTTACACCATTAGAGAAATTTGCTCAGCTTGTTGATTATCATATGGCTTTTGAAACTGTCGCACCTCATGTTTGAATTCGCCCCATATTTTTGCTACAGTGAACCAAATTAAGATCATCTATTTACTAGGCCTCGCATTTGCGGGGTTTTTAATGCTGAATAAAAGGAAAACTTGATGGAATTGCCCAATATTATGCACCCGGTCGCGAAGCTGAGCACCGCATTAGCCGCTGCATTGATGCTGAGCGGGTGCATGCCCGGTGAAATCCGCCCGACGATTGGCCAGCAAATGGAAACTGGCGACCAACGGTTTGGCGATCTGGTTTTCCGCCAGCTCGCACCGAATGTCTGGCAGCACACTTCCTATCTCGACATGCCGGGTTTCGGGGCAGTCGCTTCCAACGGTTTGATCGTCAGGGATGGCGGCCGCGTGCTGGTGGTCGATACCGCCTGGACCGATGACCAGACCGCCCAGATCCTCAACTGGATCAAGCAGGAGATCAACCTGCCGGTCGCGCTGGCGGTGGTGACTCACGCGCATCAGGACAAGATGGGCGGTATGGACGCGCTGCATGCGGCGGGGATTGCGACTTATGCCAATGCGTTGTCGAACCAGCTTGCCCCGCAAGAGGGGATGGTTGCGGCGCAACACAGCCTGACTTTCGCCGCCAATGGCTGGGTCGAACCAGCAACCGCGCCCAACTTTGGCCCGCTCAAGGTATTTTACCCCGGCCCCGGCCACACCAGTGACAATATCACCGTTGGGATCGACGGCACCGACATCGCTTTTGGTGGCTGCCTGATCAAGGACAGCAAGGCCAAGTCGCTCGGCAATCTCGGTGATGCCGACACTGAGCACTACGCCGCGTCAGCGCGCGCGTTTGGTGCGGCGTTCCCCAAGGCCAGCATGATCGTGATGAGCCATTCCGCCCCCGATAGCCGCGCCGCAATCACTCATACGGCCCGCATGGCCGACAAGCTGCGCTGAGCCATGGCTGACCACGTCACCCCCAATCTGCCATCGCGCGATTTCGATGTGACAGAGGCGTTTTATGCGAAGCTGGGCTTTGCGACGAGTTGGAAGGATCGCGGCTGGATGATCCTGCAGCGCGGCGGTTTGCAGCTCGAATTCTTCCCCTATCCTGACCTCGACCCAGCTACGAGCTCGTTCGGCTGTTGCCTGCGGTTGGATGATCTCGATGCCATGGTGGCATTGGTGAACGCGGCGGGAGCCGAGGAAAAAAGCACCGGCTGGCCGCGCTTCAAAGCTCCGCAACTGGAGGCGAGCGGCCTGAGGATCGGCTACCTGATCGATCCCGACTGCACGCTGGTGCGGCTGATCCAGAACCCCGACTGACCGCATGCCCGCGAAAATCAAGATTTGCGGGATCAGCACACCCGAGGCGCTCGATGCGACCATCGCGGCGCGGGCGGACTATGCCGGGTTGGTGTTCTATCCAGCGTCGCCCCGTGCGGTTACGTCGAATGTCGCGGGCGCTTTGACATCGCGCGCAGCTGGCCAGATCGCCATGGTCGGTTTGTTCGTCGATGCGGATGATGCTGTCATCGCCGACGCACTGGTGGCAGCCAAGCTGAACGCGCTGCAGCTGCACGGTTCGGAATCGCCCGAACGCGTGGCCCAGTTGCGCGCGCGGTTTGGCAAGCCGGTGTGGAAGGCGCTGCCCGTCGCCAGCGCCAGCGATGTCGCACGCGCCGCAGCCTATGCCGGGGCGGCGGACTTGATCTTGTTCGACGCCAAGACCCCCAAAGGCGCGCTGCCCGGCGGCATGGGGTTGGCGTTCGACTGGTCGCTGCTGGCCGGATATCGCGGTGCCTTGCCGTGGGGGCTGGCAGGCGGGCTAAATCCGACGAATGTTGCCGAGGCGATTGCGCGCACCGGAGCGCCGCTGGTCGATACCTCCAGCGGCGTCGAAAGCGCGCCGGGCGTCAAGGATACCGACAAGATTACCAATTTCGCCTTTGCGGTGCGCTTGGCCTAAATCGCGTCGATCAATAGGCGTCGTTCAGCGCAAAGATCGGCTTGCGGGTGCGCCACTGCCCTCGGGTGAAGTCGGGAAAATCTAACGTGCGATTGCCCTCAGCAATCGATTGTTCCGACAGAGGCGTGATCGCGCTCCAGGCCAGCGCGTCGTAAATGTCGATTGGCATCGGGGCCTTGGCCTTCAGCGCCTCGACAAAAGCGTGGATCACGAACCAGTCCATCCCGCCATGCCCGGCCCCTGCCGCCAGATCGGCGTAGCGTTTCCATAGCGGGTGATCGTATTTCGCAAACCAGCCCTCGGCAGGCTCCCAGCGGTGCGGCTGTGGGCTCTTGCCCTCCAGATAGATCGACTTGTTGACGTCCATCCACAGCCCCTCGGTGCCTTGCACCCGAAAGCCGAGAGAATAGGGGCGCGGCAGCGAGGTGTCGTGGCACAGCATGATCGTTTCACCATTAGTGCAGCCGATCATGGTGTTGACCACATCACCCAGTGCGAATTTCACCTCGGCGTTGGGATGATCGGCAGAGCCGTTCTTGACGACATAATCATGCAGCCCGCGCGCCTTACAGCCGAAGCCGCCAGCGCCCGCTTCGCCCGGCAACGCGACCTTCAGGGTGCGGGTCTGCGGCGGGTAGCACACGCCGGCATCGGCGCAGCCCTGGTACTTCACGGTCAGGGTGGTCGCGCTCGCGCCGGCCGCGGGCGTGCCGGTGAGGGTGCCGAGCAATTCCTTGCGGTAGGTTTCGACGTCGCCGAAGAATTCGTCGCGGTAGGCCTTGCCCTTCGGCAGCGCCATGGTCGCGCCGGTGAAGGCGGCATCGGCCTTGACCGAGGTGCGGTGCCGGTACAGGTAATAGCCGTCGGCGATCCGCCAGCGCACCTCGATGCGGTCCGGCGCGGTGGCCTGCGCGGACAGGACGAAGACCTCGTCGACCGGCGGCAGTTCGAAGTCCTGGGCGACGGCCGAGGTCGCGGGCAGCGCAAGCAGCAGGGCGAGCCCGGCCAGCCAGCGGCGCAGGCGGATCGTGGATGCGGTCATTGGCTCAGTTTACCGGTCGGCTCTCGGCGGCCAGCCATTGCAGGTATTCGGGCAGGCCGGACGCGGCTTCGACCGCGAGCAGCTCCGGGAGTTCGTAGGGATGCAGTTGGCGCAGGCGTTCCTGCAGGGCGGGGTAGGCCTCGGCACTGGTCTTGACCAGCAGCAGGACCTCGGCCGCGGCCTCGACCTTGCGTTGCCAGCGATAGACCGAACGCAGGCCGGGCAGGAGGTTGACGCAGGCGGCCAGGCGCTCGGCCACCAGCGCGGTGGCGATGCGCTCGGCGCTGTCGGCGTCGGGACAGGTGCAGAAGCAGATCAGGGCGCTCACCGGCATAGGGTAGCGGCTGCCCCGATCCGGCGGGCCTGGCGGACATCCGCGTGCGGCCCTTGAAAGTCGGCGGGCCCGCCCCATCTCGGTGGCATGCCGGGTTCGCCCGGTTCTGTTGTCCGCGGTTTGGCACTCGCTTCGCGCGACTGCTAAAATCGCCGGGTTTTTCCACGTCAATCAACCATTTACCGAGGTTGCCATGTCCAATATCAAGCCGCTGCACGACCGCGTGGTCATCAAGCGCATGGAAGAAGAGAAGCTGTCCGCCGGCGGGATCGTGATCCCGGATTCGGCCACCGAGAAGCCGATCAAGGGCGAAGTCGTCGCCGTCGGCACCGGCAAGGTGCTGGACAACGGCCAGGTCCGCGCGCCGCAGGTCAAGGTCGGCGACAAGGTGCTGTTCGGCAAGTACAGCGGCACCGAAGTGAAGCTGGACGGCGTCGAGCTGCTGGTGGTGAAGGAAGACGACCTGTTCGCGATCCTCGGCTGATCGCGCGTCGCTCCCACACATTTCTCATCCGAATAATTTTTCGAGGTAATTCGCAATGGCTGCCAAGGACATTCGTTTCGGCGAAGACGCGCGCTCCAAGATGGTGCGCGGCGTCAACGTGCTCGCCAACGCCGTGAAGGCGACCCTCGGCCCGAAGGGCCGCAACGTCGTGCTGCAGAAGAGCTACGGCGCGCCGACCATCACCAAGGACGGCGTCTCCGTCGCCAAGGAAATCGAACTGGCTGACGCGTTCGAGAACATGGGCGCGCAGATGGTGAAGGAAGTCGCTTCCAAGACCTCCGACAACGCCGGCGACGGCACCACCACCGCCACCGTGCTGGCGCAGGCGTTCATCCGCGAGGGCATGAAGGCGGTCGCCGCCGGCATGAACCCGATGGACCTGAAGCGCGGCATCGACCAGGCGGTGAAGGCCGCGGTCGGCGAACTGAAGTCGCTGTCCAAGCCGTCGTCGACCAGCAAGGAAATCGCCCAGGTCGGCGCGATCTCCGCGAACTCGGATGCCAACATCGGCGACCTGATCGCGCAGGCGATGGACAAGGTCGGCAAGGAAGGCGTGATCACGGTCGAGGAAGGCAGCGGCCTGGACAACGAACTCGACGTGGTCGAGGGCATGCAGTTCGACCGCGGCTACCTGAGCCCGTACTTCGTCAACAACCAGCAGTCGATGTCGGCCGACCTGGATGATCCCTTCATCCTGCTGTACGACAAGAAGATCTCCAACGTGCGCGACCTGCTGCCCGTCCTCGAGGGCGTGGCCAAGGCCGGCAAGCCGCTGCTGATCGTGGCGGAGGAAGTCGAAGGCGAAGCGCTGGCGACCCTGGTGGTCAACACCATCCGCGGCATCGTCAAGGTCTGCGCGGTGAAGGCCCCGGGCTTCGGCGACCGTCGCAAGGCGATGCTGGAAGACATGGCGATCCTGACCGGCGGCGTGGTGATTTCCGAGGAAGTCGGCCTGTCGCTGGAGAAGGCCACCATCAAGGACCTCGGCCGCGCCAAGAAGATCCAGGTGTCGAAGGAAAACACCACCATCATCGATGGCGCCGGCGAAGGCGCGGGCATCGAGGCGCGCATCAAGCAGATCAAGGCGCAGATCGAGGAGACCTCCTCCGACTACGACCGCGAGAAGCTGCAGGAGCGCGTGGCCAAGCTGGCCGGCGGCGTTGCGGTGATCAAGGTCGGTGCCGCCACCGAAGTCGAGATGAAGGAAAAGAAGGCGCGCGTCGAAGACGCCCTGCACGCGACCCGTGCGGCCGTCGAGGAAGGCATCGTCCCGGGCGGCGGCGTCGCCCTGATCCGTGCCAAGGCGGCGATCGCCGGCATCAAGGGCGTGAACGAAGACCAGAACCACGGCATCCAGATCGCCCTGCGCGCGATGGAAGCCCCGCTGCGCGAGATCGTGACCAATGCCGGCGATGAGCCGTCGGTCATCCTCAACCGCGTGGTCGAAGGTTCGGGTGCGTTCGGCTACAACGCCGCCAACGGCGAGTTCGGCGACATGATCGAGTTCGGCATCCTGGACCCGACCAAGGTCACCCGCACCGCGCTGCAGAACGCCGCGTCGATCGCGGGCCTGATGATCACCACCGAAGCGATGGTGGCCGAGGCCCCGAAGAAGGACGAGCCGGCGATGCCGGCCGGCGGCGGCATGGGCGGCATGGGCGGCATGGATTTCTAAGCCCCGCGATCCATCAAGCAAGACCACAAAGCCCGGCCTCGTGCCGGGCTTTGTGCGTTCTGGCGTCCGAGGCGGGAGACTTCCTACCCGCCCCGCGGCAATGTCTGACGCGAAGATCAGAAAACGCCGATATGAACGCGTGCTCGCGGGCGCAACCCTGAGCAGCCGTCCCTGCAACGGAGCGCTGCGTGCCGCGCCTGACCGCACCCCGGCGGCAGGCCGAGGTGTGCGCGCCACTGCCGGCCGCCCACGCCGCTGCGCGTTACGCGCGCCACCTGCCCGAGCGCACGCTGCTGTACGCGCTAGTGCAGGCGCACTACCCGGACTTCATCGCGCGTCTTGAGGCCGAAGACCGCCCGCTGCCCGAGTATGTGCGCGAGGAGTTCGAGACCTACCTGCGCTGCGGCGTGCTCGAGCACGGCTTCCTGCGCGTGGTCTGCGAGCACTGTCGTGCCGAGAGGCTGGTGGCGTATTCCTGCAAGAAGCGCGGGCTGTGCCCGAGCTGCGGCGCACGGCGCATGGCCGAGTCGGCGCGGCATCTGGTGGACGAGGTGTTCGGCCCGCGGCCGGTGCGGCAATGGGTGCTGAGTTTCCCGTACCCGTTGCGCTTCCTGTTCGCCAGCAAGCCTGAGGCGATCGGCCCGGTGCTGGGCATCGTGCATCGTGTGATCGCCGGTTGGCTTGCCGATCAGGCCGGCGTGCCGCGGGATACGGCGCAATGCGGCGTGGTGACCCTGATCCAGCGCTTCGGCAGCGCGCTGAATCTCAACATCCACTTCCACATGCTGTGGCTCGACGGCGTGTACGAGGACACCACCGAGCGTCCGCAGCGCAAGCCGCGCCTGCACCGCACCCGTGCGCCCACATCGGCGCAACTGACGGAACTGGCCAACACCATCGCGCATCGCGTGTGCCGGCACCTGTCGCGCCGCGGCTGGCTCGAAGGCGAAGACGAATCCGTGTTCCTGTCCGACAGCGCGGGTAGCGACGACGGCATGGATGGGCTGCGGATGAGTTCGATGACCTACCGCATCGCCACCGGTCGCGACGCTGGCCGCAAGGTCGTCACGCTGCAAACGCTGCCTGGCGACGCCGGTCCGCTGGAGGGCGACGCCGGCAAGGTCGGCGGCTTCTCGCTGCATGCCGGCGTGGCCGCGGAAGCACACGAAAGCCACAAGCTCGAAAAGCTGTGCCGCTACATCACGCGCCCGGCGATCAGCGAGCAGCGGCTATCGATCTCGCCACAGGGCAGGGTGCGTTACCAGCTCAAGACGCCGTGGCGCAATGGCACCACGCATGTCGAATGGGATGCGGTGGACTTCATCGCCAAGCTGGCGGCACTGGTCCCGCCGCCACGCGCGCATCTCACCCGCTTCCACGGCGTATTCGCCCCGAATGCAAACCTGCGCGCGCAGCTGACGCCCTCGGGGCGCGGCAGGCGGCCTGCGGGCGATGCGGCGCCAGTGGACGTCAGCGCCCACGACGAGCCGCGCAGCCCCGAGCAGAAGCGCCGTGCGATGAGCTGGGCGCAACGGCTCAAGCGGGTCTTTTCCATCGACATCACCACCTGCGCCCACTGCGGCGGCGCGGTGCGGATCGTCGCCAGCATCGAAGACCCCAAGGCCATTCGCGCCATCCTCGCCCACTTCGAGAAACACGGCGCGCTGGAGCAAGCGCACTACCGGCCCGCAGCGCGCGCCCCGCCGCCCGCCGCGTGATGAGGCGCCGGCCACACAGCCGGCAGCCAAGCCAGAGTCCGATCCGATGCGGCCACGACCCCGCAGGGCTGCGCTCGGCCCTGTGCCGGGATTCGGTGAGAAATGGCTACGCACTGAGCCGCTGCGTGGCCCCGCGATGTCGAAAACCCACGCATGAACCCCCGATCTGTGCCCGATCTGTGCCCAAAGCGGCGCTTGCGCGGCCGCTTCCTACCCGCCAGACTCGCCAAAAAGGGCGGTTGAACTTCCTATACCCATATCCCACTTTAGGTTTGGCAGCACCTTTTCAATCAGGTGGTTGTTTACACCAATCCAGCTATTGGCCAATTGAATATTGGTTTCGTCTACTTTTTTTGATTTTTTAAACAGCTTGGTAAAACCGAGTGCCAAAACAGGGGGACCATGTAAAAACGTGCTTCCTGTAATGACTGAACCAACTGTGAGTCCTTTACTGACTTTTTGCAATAAGGATGCTTTTTTATGAGCAGTAGACATAAATCTAACCTTGAGTGTAGAGATTTAAAAAAATGTTCCAACTATAAACAACGGAAATTGAAATACAATTGTATATTTGAAGATGTTGACATTTTTTATGGATTTACCCATTTTCTGCAATTTTAATCCACTTTATCATAAGTGAAGCATTGGTATTTGGTGTATAAAGTTCTTAAAAACTTTTATTGAAACATATATCTCATGTTTTTAGAAATCCGATAAATTGAAAACAATGGAGGGCAGAGTAAAACTTGAAGTGCGACATAAACCACCTAATTAATTTAAAGGGTTTATGGAGTATATAAAATTGTCATACCATCATCTTAACTTTGAAGATCGTACTGCATTAATGCTTGAGTCAAGAA
>NZ_VOXR01000067.1:0-8243 GCF_013420645.1 Acinetobacter sp. C15 | reverse complement strand
AATGGAGAAATCTAATCGGTATGTTATACCTGAGAGAAGAGTGAGGAGTTATCCAAGGGTTGTAAAAGGAAAACCTCAAAAATACCCAAGAAAAAGCCAGTCAATCTCTTAACTGACTGGCATTACAACAGGGTGGGCTTTTTTTAGCAATTTAATGATCGTGATCATGTTTGTGTTTATTGCTGTGAAATTCTTCATTACGACGGAAACGTAAATAGTTCTCGAACTGTTCACAGTATTCATCGTAATTGTCTTCCAGCATCATCTGGAACTGCTGCAAAATGTAGGACATGACCTGATCTTTGGCCGCGCGCATTTCCTCACCATCTTTGAAGTTGTTGGCTGCGACCCAGGTATTAAAACGCGCCGTGCCAAACAACATGGCAGCACTGACCTGACCGCGTTTTTCCGCCGGTTGTTCCTGTGAACCTTTTTCGACGCGACAAAATTCGTTGGCCTGTTTGATAAATTCATCAGCACGTTCAAAGAAAGCAGCATTTAACGCTTCTTCTTCGGTAACATCGGTTGCTTCAATCTTTTGAACCATGAATTTTTCCTAAGCTAAAATCATAAACAATAATTATAGGCAAAGCCTTGCAGAAACTAAACCTTTGTCTTACTCTAAAAATAGCCTAAGCAAGAAAAAGGAATCACGATGCAAGATGCAATTGCGGTTCAAAGTCTAAAAAGTGATATTGCGCTGCTGCGACAAAACATCTGGCCGCCGGCACATCTGGCCAATGTAGAAGGGCTGCCAATTTATTATGGCAATCCGGCTGAAGTTGAAGCCTATTTCCAGCAATGGTCCGGATTGATTGAGCGGGCACAAGAGCTGTTTCAGCCCTTTATGGAAGATGAAGTGCTGGATGCCATTCATCTGCCAAGTCACTTAAACCTGCCTTTATTTTTCTTTCATGTTGACCGAATCCGGATTAATAAAACCCGGGCCAAAGAATCAAAAACTTTTCGCGGTCTGGCCAGCTTGATGGAAAAGTGCGGCCAGTTTGATGCTACGCAGATGCTGACGATGAAACAGTGGCTGGAGAGTGACGACAGCGCCGCACTGGTGGCACACCGTGAGTTTATTGATTTGCGTACCTATGTGTTTCAGCATGGGCAAAGTGAATACACCCGCACTCGTTTTTATGTCAACGGTATTGTGCTGAGTGTCGAACCGCATTTTCAGCTGGTGGATGCCCGGGAAAAACCGCGCAAGCAGCGGAGCGATAGTTATCATGATCCGCTGGCCGATAACGGTACCTGGAAGGTATTTGGCAAGTACCGCTAAATGATTATCTCCGTGCTGGGCTTTAGGCCGACCAGAAGGTTTTGCTGCGGGTAAATTCCAGCAAATGCTGCTGGGCTTCGGCCAGAACATGCTTTTGCTCGGCAGCAATCCAGCCCAGAACAAACCAGGCCTGTGGGTTTTGCGGAACCTCATGTTGAAACAGGGCTTCGGCCACCACCAGATCATTAAACTGCCCCAAAGATTCCTGTGCCGGTTTCAATGCTTTCAGATACTGTTTGACGGCATCGGCTTCAAATAAAGAGGCAATAAACTCGACCGAATAACGCAGGCGTTTGACCCGTTTACGGGTGCGATGCTTCTGTTCACTGTCCAGATGTTCAAACTGCACGGCATCCTGACAAATTTGCCGGTGCATTTTTGCAAGCTGTTTCCGTACCTGCTTTTTCAGCGATTGATCATCTTCCTGTGCTGTGCACTGGCTAAACTGTAGCAGCTCCAGCAAGAGGCGCACTGTTTCTGGCGCGCGAAACAGTGCATCAATTTCATCACTGCTTTCGCTACTTGCCGGTAGTTCCGCGAGGGGAGAGCCGGCCTTGGCCAGACGTGGCATCAGGCTTTCACTCAGCGCATCGCGGTCGCGGGTGGAACCAAGTTGCCGGAACAGTTCTGCCAATTGCGCTTGCCATTCGGGTTGTACCTGTTCGGACCAGTGACCAAAGATTTTCAGCGCGCTGCGTAAACGGCGAATGGCCACACGGGCCTGATGTACATGACCACTCTGATAATGATTGTCGGCAATCGCCGTGGCATTTGGTAATAAATGAGTCAGACAGTTGCTGACAATTTTGGCCAGCGCGCGGCTACTCGAATCATGTTTATCGAGGCTAAAAGGTGTTTGATGTTGAACGGGCAAGATGTCCTGCTGATTCTTGAGCATCTGACCGCGCTGTGATTTGCTGCGAACATCAAGCCAGAGCTGATAGCGTTTTACCCATGGCTGCACAAAATCAATCAGGTCGCTAACATCGCCATGTTTCAGTTCAAACTCGACTTCGTAAATATCGCTTTGTGCTGTTGGTGTGCGGACTTCGCCCTGATCAAACGCCAGTTCAATTGCACTGTCTTTGACTTGTTCAAGCACAATCAGGCGTTGCATATCGGTTTCAAATTGCAGCTCCAGACCGGTATTTTTTAAATCGGCCTTTTTCAGCTCCAGCGCCTGTTTTAGCAAGGTTTGCGCCTGTTTATGTTCCTGATACAGGCTTAGATCCAGCTGCTCCGGTTCATCCGGGCCGAGGGCCAGTTCCAGTTCAAAACGCTCAAAATGATGCTGCCCCGGTGCTTTTAAGGTCTGACACCAGCGTTGACCTTCCAGACGCTGACGCAGGGCGATGGCATGCTGTGCCAGCTGCTGCTCAGGACTGTCATAATATTTGGCCCACAGCTGCATTGGCACGGCTTTTTTCTTGGCAATGGCTTTTTCAAAGGCGCGGCGCTGATGCACCGGCACCTGAAATTTCAGTTCGATTTCCGCCATAACCAACTCCTGCAATTTTTATTCTTGATTGACCTTACTATAGGCCAAGCCATGCATAAAAAGTAGCCATAAAGCGTATTCTTTTGTCTGGCCGGAGCGGAGAGTGGCTGAACTTACTTAATAAATTTGCGGCTGACCAGGAATTGTTCGGTGGCATCCAGCAAAGCTTGCGCATGGACTTCCTGTTTTGCGGTCAGCCAGCCGAGTACAAACCAGTCGCTGGCTTCCAGCTCAGTTTGCTGGATATACAGCGCAGCGGAGGAGAGAACCTGATATTCCTGCGCGGCCAGTTGGGCATCGTTCAGGGCTTTGCTGTACTTTTGCAGGTTTTTAACATCATAGATCGTGGTGAGTACCGGGAAAATAAATTTCAGGGCATTAATTTTCTGCGCCAGCTGATCCAGACTCTCAAAATCGGTCTGGCTGGTCTGGTTTAGCTGTTCTTGCAGTAATTTATATTGATGTTGCAAAGTCTGCTGGGCGGCCTGTTTTAAATCCTGCGCAGGGTGGGAGGCATCTTCATCCAGGCTAAACATCAACAGTTCCAGATAATGATGTACATTCTGGGTCGATTTCACCAGATTGGCCAGTTTCTCTTTGGCATATAAAATATCTTTGGCCAGATTCGAGGCGGTATTCGGGTTCTGCAAAAAGGTGCCGAGGGTATTTTGCATGTGCTGCAAATGTTGCAGCTGGTCAAACTGCTGTCTAAACGCCAGTAACTGATTGGCCCATTTTTCCGAAATAGACGCACTCCAGTCTTTGAGCAAATGCACGGTTAAATACAGCTGATTTAGTGCATTCTGTGCCTGCACAATATGCTCGGCTTCATTAACACCGGCTGAAATGGCCGCAATGTTCGGCAGTAAATGCTGCAATTGCTGGGCAATTAACAGTCTTAAATTCTGATCGGCTGAGGCTTTTTTATTTAAACGGAATTCTTCAGCCAGACGCGGCGGGCTGACTTGTAAGTCTAAAGCCAGCAAATTGCCCATTTCGGCCTTGCTGCGTACATCTAACCAGAGCTGGTATTTCTTGACCCATTCAAAACAGAAGGCCAGCAGGGCCTGCACCGAACCAGATTTTAATTCAAACTCAACCTCATGGACGGGATATTCACGCTCGCCGCTGCGAATACAGCCTACATCTAAACTGGCTTCAATCTCGACTTCATCTAGCTGGATAACACGCAAAGTACGTGTCATATCGGTTTCAAATTGCAGTTGCAGCGGGCTTTCAGTCTGACTGAGAACTGCATCTAATAGCTGTCTGGCTTCGGGAGCGGCATCGTAAATGCTTAAATCAAGCGCAGGTGGCTGGTGCAGTTCGCCCAGGTCATGATTATGTTCAAAACGTTCAATATGGGTTTTGCCGGCTTTCAGTGTTTGCACCCAGCGCGTGCCTTCCAAGCGTTGTCTCAGCGCAATACCATGCTGTGCCAGTAGGCGGTCGGCAGTGTCATAATATCGGGCTTGCAGCGAAATGGTTTCAGATTTCTTAGGATCCAGCGCTTTAAGTAAGGCATTACGGCGCGCATCAGGAATTTGAAATTTTAATTCAATCTCGGTCATTCAATTGGTCCTAAAAAATTGAGCAATACAGCAAAAAAAGTAGCTTTCTGGCAGATGACGCCGCTATACCAAATTATTATCAAGCGTCCAGAAAAGGCGTTCATTGTTTAAGGCTTCTGATTGTAACCAAAATCTGTCCTGAAAAAAGTAGCCAGAAAAATAGCGCGAACAAAGTGGCTTTTATTTGTACAGAAAATGCGGTAATTTGAGCAAGAACAGAGCATCAGGATGATGAATATGAACGCACCCCTCAACACCGAATGGGCGAAAAAACCGGATGACACGCCTCAAGGTCCAATTCAAAATTATCACGAGTTTTATCGTTTTTATTTAACCGAACACCGCAATATCATGAGCCGGCGTCTGCATATGCTGGGCAGTGGTATCGGCCTGATTTGCCTGACGCAAATGGTCAGGCAGCGTAAGCCACGTTACTTTGTCTATGGACTGGTGGCCGGTTATGCCTGCGCCTGGGTCGGTCATTTTTTCTTTGAAAAAAACAAGCCGGCCAGCTTTAAACAGCCGCTGTATAGCTTTATTTCTGACTGGCGAATGTTTGCCGACATTTTGCGCGGCAACCTGAGTCTTAAAGACCGCGCACTGGATAAAATTGACAGCTAATCTTCATTTTTCGAGCAAAACTAAAACTTTCGGTCAAAAATAAGATGAATGGTCAAAAAATTCATTGAAATTGTAGAGTGAATGTTCTATTAATTGAAGCAATGCAGAGTGTATGACACTTTGATGACATCAGTTTTTAACTTTCCAAGCCTGGAGTGACCTTTCTCCGGGCTTTTTTTATAGCTGGAATCATTGAAATAAAAAGAATGAAGAGAGTCAAAAGAGTGTGGACGTGCTAGCGTTTGATCACATTTCCCCAAATGCGTCCTGGCATCAAATTCTAGTACGTCCATGAGACCATGAATGCACGTTGGTTGTTATTGATATAAAAAAATAAAAAACAACAACTTATATCGTTATTATTGTGAGTCTTAGTAAATACCGAAACCGGCGCTGACTCTATCCCCAATACTAGGGATTTTGCATAAAAATCTGAACTGAAACAAAGCATCAGCGAAAATACAGGCAAGGCCTGCTCTTGAGCTGTAACTATGTAATAATGAGAGCCAATTTTTTGAGGTGTTTCAGGCAGGCAAAATGCGTGGCTTATATTTAATTACCAATGATGATCCGATTGAACTGCTTTTAGCCAAACTTGAAGGTGCAATGGCGACCTATGAAGTTGCAGTCTTGCAATATCGCCGTAAAAAGGTGGCAAAAGAAGATCAGGCTTATGAAATTGAATATATGAAATCATTGTGTGCACAGTACAAAGTGCCATTTGTGATTAATGATGATTTGGAAGCTGCGGTAAAATATGGTGTCGGCGTGCATTTGGGTCAAGATGATGGCTCAATTGTCGAAGCCGCAGCACGTTTACCGAAGAATGTCCTGATTGGCCGCAGCTGTAACAATTCACTTGAACTGGCAGAGCAGGCCATTGCCGATGGCGCTAACTATGTGGCATTTGGGGCAATTTTCGCCACCGATACTAAGCCGGAAGCCGGCAATATTGGTCTAGAAACCTTAAAGCAGGCCAAAGCAAAACTGAATGTACCGATCTGCGCGATTGGTGGGTTAACCGTGGAAAATGGTCAGCAGGTGATTGATGCTGGTGCCGACCTTTGTGCGGTGATTAGTGATATATTAGGTCGTCCGATGCATACCGTTGCTCAACGCGTATATGACTGGTCTGAACTATTTAAAAAGGCGGTTTAAGCCGAAATTTTTGTCTGATTTTATTTTGAGTTGAGTCGATTCATGAGCCTATCTCCAAAGCAAGAACAATTATTTAAACAAGCCAGCAAACATATTCCAGGTGGCGTGAACTCACCGGTGCGTGCGTTCAATGGTGTAGGCGGCACGCCGGTCTTTATTGAAAAAGCCCAAGGCGCATATTTATACGATGTAGATGGCAAACGCTATGTCGATTATGTTGGTTCATGGGGGCCAATGATTTTGGGTCATGCCCATCCAGCGATTATTAAAGCGGTGCAGGATGCTGCGGTAGACGGTTTAAGTTTTGGTGCGCCAACCGTTCATGAAACGACGCTGGCCGATATTATCTGCGAAATCATGCCATCAATTGAACTGGTGCGTATGACCAACTCCGGTACAGAAGCCACCATGACCGCGATTCGTCTGGCACGTGGTTATACCGGCCGTGACAAGATCGTGAAATTTGAGGGCTGTTACCACGGTCACTCAGATTCATTACTGGTGAAAGCCGGTTCTGGCCTGTTAACCAAAGGTGAGGGTGAAGCGACCTCTGCCGGTGTTCCTGCGGATTTTGCCAAACACACCTTAACCCTGCCATATAACGATATTGCCACCTTAAAAGAATGCTTTGCCAAGTTTGGTTCAGAAATTGCCGGGGTGATTGTGGAACCGGTTGCCGGTAACATGAACCTGGTTGCGCCAATTGATGGTTTCTTGCAGACCATTCGTGATGTCTGTGACGAACATGGCTCGGTGTTTATTATTGATGAAGTGATGACCGGTTTCCGTGTCGGCTTAGGCGGTGCGCAGGCGCATTATGGCGTTACTCCAGATTTAACTACTTTGGGTAAAATCATTGGTGCCGGCTTACCGGTCGGTGCTTTTGGTGGTAAACGCGAAGTGATGGAATGTATTGCACCACTGGGTAAGGTGTATCAGGCTGGAACATTGTCGGGGAACCCGCTGGCGATGCGTGCCGGTATCGAGATGTTCAAACATCTTCGTGCTGAAGGTTTCTATGAGAAATTGTCTGCGCAACTTGAGAAACTGCTGGTTGGCTTGCAAGCTGCTGCGGATGAAGCCGGTATTGCGTTTAAAACCCAGCAAGTGGGCGCGATGTTTGGTCTGTACTTTACCGATCAGGACGATATCACCAGCTTTGACTCGATGCTAAAATGTGATGTCGATGCTTTCCGTAAATTCTTCCACGGCATGCTGGAGCGTGGCGTGAACCTGGCACCATCTGCATTTGAAGCCGGCTTTATTTCAAGCGCGCACAGCGATGAAGATATCGAGTTTACCATTCAGGCGGCAAAAGCCACTTTTGCTGAGATGAAAGCGTAAATTTGACCTCTCCCTAACCCTCTCCTAAAAGGAGAGGGAAGCTTCAGTTAATTCGAGATCAAAATGAAAACCAAACATTATATGACTTTAAGTGATGCTGAATTTCTATTAAATGAAGCGCATCAATATGCGATACAGCATAACTTTAATGTCAGTATTGCCGTGGTGGATGAAACGGGCAGTTTACTGGCCATGAAACGTATGGATGGGGCAGCACCAATGACTGCAAATCTAGCCATCGAAAAAGCCAAATGTTCTGCCATGAGTCGCCATGCATCCAAACTGTTTGAAGATATTATCAAAGGCGGTCAGATGGGCTTCCTGACCATGGAATCATTTTCAGGGATGCTAGAAGGTGGTGAACCGATTATGTATCAAGGGCAGCTCGTCGGTGCGATGGGTGTGTCGGGTGTGAAGTCGTTTGAAGATGCGGAGATTGCACGGGTAGCGATTGAGAAGTTTGTAGCACAGCAAAGTTAATTCAAGAAAAAAATTGATTAGCTCAACTCAATAAATTCATCCAAAGTTGTACCAAAATGAAGCGTGGAACGTTAAATATGAATTAAAAAGCCCAATCGCTAATGATTGGGCTTGCCTATATACAATAAAATTATGATTTAAAAAGGAAATCAAAAGATGTTATTCACCAATTAAAATGTCTATGCGATAAACCATTTAAAATGTCCTGTTTTTAACTGCAAGAGTCAAGCACAGGATTTAAATTTCTTTGTTCAATAACAGCTTTCTGAGCTTTACGACTCGG
>NZ_VOXR01000066.1:0-9313 GCF_013420645.1 Acinetobacter sp. C15 | reverse complement strand
AATAATTCAAGTGAATTTGTTTGAAAGAAGAACTTTAAAAGCTTTATTTTCACCCGATAAAATACCCATAAAACAAGAGGAAGCTCAAATGAGCTTCCTCTTGTGAAAAATTGTGGGACAGCAATGAGGAGAACCCATTTTTTATAATATGGACCGTGGAAGTCCCCCTTTGTAAAAGGTGAGCCATATATGGCGCAAGAGGGGGACCTTTAAGGACGAATCCCTCCAAACCTCCCTTTACCAAAGGGAGGCTTAAAAAACACAAAGCCCGTTGCCAGTCAACGGGCTTTGCACATACAATCAAAACCTCATTTTATTTTTCGCTTGATTCAGGCCAACACAGAGGACAACACATGCATTTGGGCAAACGTGTCGCAGCTATTGTACTTACATGCGGTTTAGCTACTAGCCTGGTCGGTTGTGGTTTTCATCTGAAAGGCACCAACCCAACCGTCGCCCCGGTGGCCTATTCGAAAATGCGTCTGGCGCTGCCTGCCCAAGCGGAAGAATTACAGGAAAAACTGTCGATTTATTTGGGTGCCGCCGGTGTCCAGCTCAGCAATAGCAATGATGCCTATCTGCTGCGGGTACTCGACTATAGCCCGCGCCGTCTGGAATTAAATGGCAAGCTGGTCGAAACCATGCTGCGTTTAAATGTGACTTTCCGTATTGAAGATGCACAAGGCAATCCGGTAACTGAACCGCGTACCGTAGTCGCCACCCGAAGCTATCAATATGATGTCGCAACAGTGAACACCGATGATCAGGAACAGAAATTCCTGCGTGATGTGATCATTGATGATGTGGCCCAGCAAATTGTGCGTCAGATTTCATCAAACCGCTTACCTGCCGCATCGACCAGCCAAACTGCTGCACCATGAAACTGGATTACTTACAGGCCCTGAAACGGATTGATGATGCCCGGGGGGCCTGGGTGCTGCATGGTCAGGAACCATTACTAGAACAAAACCTGATTGATGCTTTTCGCCAAAGCTGGCAGAAGCAGGACATTGAACGTCAGCGCTATGATATTAGCAGCGTCAGTGACTGGAAAAATGTCTTTAATGCCTTAAACAGCCTGTCTTTATTTTCCACCCAACTGGCAGTTGAAGTGCATGGCAACATCAAGCCCGATGCCAGCAGCTTAAAACTGCTGAAAAGCTATTTACAACAAGACAGCAATAACCTGCTGCTGGTGGTCATGCCCAAGCAGGATGCCAGCAGCCTCAAGTCAAGCTTTTTCCAGACGGTGGAGGCCAATGGCGTTTGCGTCGCCTTAACGGCAAATTACCCACGCGATCGTCAGCAGATTTTAGCAGTTGAAGCACAAAAACTGGGGATTCAACTGGCCAATGATGCCTGGCAATGGCTGGAACAGCATCATGAACACAACTTGCTGGCGGCCAAAAATAGCTTGATGCGGGTGCGCGATACATTTCCGGACCTTGAACAGATTCAGATTGAGCATTTATATGCCTGCCTGCAAGACCAGTCGCGCTATACCACTTATGATTTAAGCGATGCCCTTTTAGCCGGAAATCTGGCTCAATCTATCAAGATTTTTCAGTATCTGACTGCCTCTGGCGAGCCGATGAGCCTGATCTTATGGAGTATCAGCAAGGAAATGCGGCTTCTGATGCAACTGTTTGAGCAACCACAGAATGCCTTGCAACTGGGGATCTGGAAAAACAAGGTCAGCACTTACCAGCAGGCAGTACGCCGTTTGTCGCCACAAACGTTTTTAAGCTGGCCAGCGCTGTTATTAAATATTGATGCGGCTATTAAAGGCGTCAGTCAGGACAACCCGGAACAGCTGGTGCAGCAAGCCATTGCCAGTCTCTGTGGTCGGCCTTTATTTGCTGTTTAACCGGATATTCAGACCTGCATAGAATAATTATCATTTGCAATGTCTTCAAAATATTCACGATTTATCCTTAATTCGCTTTTATAATTCCGTTTAATTCTTTTTACCTGTTTCGATGATCATGCCTAAAATAAAACCAACCAAACTCGTGCTTGCTGCGCTGGCCATTGTGGCACTTATTGCTGCAGCCTGGTTCTTTTTAAAACCTAAACAGGAACAGCCACAGTATATTACCGCTGCTGTCAGTCGTGGCGATATTGAAAATTCAGTACTGGCCACCGGTGTCCTGGAAGCCACCAAAATGGTCAGTGTCGGCGCCCAGGTGTCGGGACAGGTCAGAAAAATGTATGTCGAACTCGGCGATCAGGTCAAACAGGGCCAGCTGATTGCCCAGATTGATTCGGTACGTCAGGAAAACGAATTAAAAACCGCAGAAGCCAGCATTAAAAACCAACAGGCTCAACTGGCGGTGCGTCAGGCCAATCTTGCCAAAGTCGAAGC
This sequence comes from Acinetobacter sp. C15, assembly GCF_013420645.1. Lineage (NCBI taxonomy): Bacteria > Pseudomonadati > Pseudomonadota > Gammaproteobacteria > Moraxellales > Moraxellaceae > Acinetobacter > Acinetobacter sp. C15. Next base: position 6,948 of record NZ_VOXR01000066.1, on the reverse strand, counting down.
TGAATATCGCCGACAACAGGCCATGTATGATCAGGATGCGACCTCACGTGCAGAACTGGAAGCCGCACTGGCCAGCTACAAAACCGCACAGGCCGATATTGCTGCTATCAATGCCCAGATTGAACAGTCCCGCTTAACCTTAGCCACCACACGTGAAGATTTAGGCTATACCCGTATTGTTGCACCCATGGATGGTACGGTCGTGGCGATTGTTACGGAAGAAGGCCAGACCGTAAACGCCAACCAGAGTGCACCGACCATTGTCAAACTGGCCAAGCTCGACACCATGACGGTGAAATCGGAGATTTCTGAAGCCGACGTTATGAAAGTGGAAGAAGGTCAGCGTGTGTACTTCACTACCTTAGGCAACAGTGAGAAAAAACACTACGCCACTTTACGTCAGGTTGAACCGGCACCAAATTCAATTAACACCGAAACCAGTAACAGTTCCTCTACTTCAAGCTCTGCGGTGTATTACAACGCCCTGTTTGATGTTCCGAATGAAGATGGCAAATTGCGTATTGACATGACCGCACAGGTGTCAATTGTGCTGGATGAAGCGAAAAATGTCCTGATGATTCCAGCGGCAGCCATTCAGGCCTCTAACCGTCCACAGCGTAGCCGTGCCCCGGGTGCAGATCAGGCGCCGGCTGAACGCGGTGCATCTGAAGCTCGTGGTCAACGCCCGGCCGGTGACCGTCCTGCGCGCTTAACCCTGACCGAACAGGAACGTGCCCTGATTGATCAAGGCAAAGCTGCACTGGCAATGGTACGTGTCTTACAGGCCGATGGCAGCGCCAAACCGCAACAGGTCCTGACCGGCTTAAATAACCGGGTTAGCGTTGAAATCATCAAAGGTTTGAAAGAAGGTGATCAGGTCATTATTGCCGATGGTTCAGATACTTCAAACGATGGCGCCAAACGTAGTAACCGTGGTGGTCCTTCCGGCCCAATGAGAATGTAAGCATGAGTCAACAACAGCAACCTCTACTCGAGGTCAAGAATCTGACTCGTGAATTCCCGGCAGGTGAATCAACGGTGCAGATTCTCAAGGGTGTCGATCTGGCGATTTACCCCGGCGAACTGGTCGCGATTGTCGGCCAGTCCGGTTCGGGCAAATCGACCCTGATGAATATTTTAGGCTGTCTGGATAAACCAACCTCGGGCAGCTACCGCGTCAATGGCCGCGAAACCCGTGAACTGGAACCCGATGAACTGGCGCAGTTACGCCGTGAATATTTTGGTTTTATTTTCCAGCGCTACCATCTGCTGGGTGATTTAACCGCAGCGGGAAACGTTGAAGTCCCGGCGATTTATGCCGGTGCCGATGCCGATGAACGTCATCAGCGTGCAGAAAAACTGCTGACCGATTTGGGTCTGGGCGAGAAAACCCAGAACCGTCCAAGCCAGCTTTCTGGTGGTCAGCAACAGCGTGTTTCGATTGCCCGTGCACTGATGAATGGCGGCGATGTGATTCTGGCCGATGAACCAACCGGTGCACTGGACAAAAATAGCGGCATCGAGGTGATGCGGATTCTGCGCGAGCTGAATGCCCAGGGTCATACTATTATTCTGGTCACCCATGACCACAATGTCGCCAAAAGTGCCAGCCGGATTATTGAAATCAGTGACGGGAATATTATTTCCGATCAGCCGAATACGCCAGAAACTGAAGATGCCCCCCTAGAAAAACAGCAACTGCAGCGCAATACGCAAAAGAAAATTTCGTCCTGGCGCTCCGCGGTGGACCGTCTGGGAGAAGCCTTCCGTATGGCCTTACTGGCCATGAATGCACACCGGATGCGAACCTTTCTGACCATGCTCGGGATTATTATCGGGATTGCCTCGGTGGTTTCAGTGGTGGCACTCGGCAATGGTTCACAAAAACAGATTCTGGAAAACATCAGCAGTCTGGGTACCAATACCATCACCGTGTATCAGGGCCGGGGCTTCGGGGACAATTCACGTTCCTCTCAGGTCAGGACCCTGATTCCTGCAGATGCCGATGCACTGGCGGAACAGCCCTATGTCGATGGTGTTAGTCCATCGGTCAACAGCAGTGTCACTGGACGGTATAAAGAGATTGAAGCTTCAACCACCGTGAATGGCGTGAGTGAAGATTTCTTCTATGTCAAAGGAATGAACTTCGCTTCGGGTCAGCCTTTTGATAAACAAAGCGTGACTGAGCAAGCGCAAGATGTGGTGATTGATAGTAATACTAAAAATACCTTCTTTGCCGATGGCACCAACCCTGTGGGTCAAGTCATTTTATTAGGTAGTGTGCCGAGCCGTATCATTGGCGTGATCGAAGAACAAAAAAGCATGATGGGTAACTCAGATAGCCTGAATGTGTATTTGCCCTATTCAACAGTCATGAGTCGTATGTTAGGTCAGTCGAATGTACGTAGCATCATTGTCCGCGTAAAAGATGAATACCCAAGTGCCGCTGCTGAAAACGCGATTCTGAATCTGCTGGTACAGCGACATGGCGCGCAAGATGTCTTTACACAAAACTCCGATAGTATCCGTGAAACCATCCAGCAGACCACTGCGACGATGACCCTGCTGATTTCAGCCATCGCCGTGATTTCTCTGGTGGTGGGTGGTATCGGGGTGATGAACATCATGCTGGTATCGGTTACAGAGCGGACGCAGGAAATCGGCGTTCGTATGGCGGTGGGTGCCCGACAAAGTGACATCTTGCAGCAGTTCCTGATTGAAGCCGTACTGGTCTGTATTTTAGGTGGTATTCTCGGGGTGCTCTTATCTTTAGGGATTGGACAACTGATTACCCAGTTCGCCGGTGGGACTTTCCAAATGGCTTACTCCACCACCTCCATTGTGGCAGCCTTTATCTGTTCCAGCCTGATCGGGATTGTGTTTGGCTTTATTCCTGCCCGTAACGCTGCCCGTTTAAATCCCGTCGATGCCCTGTCTCGAGAATAAGGATACTTTCATGCAATTGAATTTCAGTAAACTTGCAACCGCCTTGCTATTGAGCAGCAGCCTGGTCGGCTGTGCGGCGGTAGTGAAAACCCCATATCAGGCACCCGCTGTGACTATTCCAGGCAGTTTCCAGAACAGTAAAGCGGTTAGCCAGCAGGTGCATGCTCAGGTTCAGGCCGATCAGTGGTGGACGCTGTTTAAGGATGCCCAGCTGAATGCCCTGGTTGAACAAACCTTGACGCGCAATAGCGATCTGGCAGTTGCCGGGATTAATCTGCAACAGGCTCGTCTACAGGCGGGACAGTCTCAAAGCCAGCAAGGGATCCGGATTGGAGATGCCAGCATTTCAACCGGGCACCGTTTTAGTCTGGATGGCGATGGTAATGCCTCGACCGGAATTTCTCTGGGCTATCCACGCTTGAGTTATGAACTGGATTTATTTGGCAAACTGGCCAACCAGACCGAAGCTGCGCGCTGGGAAGCCTTAGCCACCGAGCAGGATTTACAGGCCACTGCACAGAGTTTGATTGGTACAGCAGCAGAGCTGTATTGGCAGCTGGGCTATTTAAATGAACGCTATCAGGTGGTGCAGCAAAACTTGGCGACCGCACAAAAAACCTATGAACTGGTGCAGGTACAATATCGGGCTGGCGCGGTATCGGGTCTGGATGTAACCCAGGCAGAACAGTCGGTACAAAACCAAAAATCGACCTTAAGCCAGATTGAGCAGCAGCGTGTAGAAACCCGGACAGCCTTGGCGGTTTTATTAAACATGCCGGTGCAGCAGCTGAATATTCAGGAACCGTCGCGTTTACCACGCACGGCGCTGCCGGAGATTAGTGCCGGTTTACCTGCAGAATTATTGGCGCGTCGTCCGGACTTACAGGCTGCCGAGTTACGCCTGCGTAAAGCCCTGGCCAATAAAGATGCCAATCGGGCCAGCTATTATCCATCGATCAGCTTGACCGGTAAGCTCTCTAGCGGTGTAGTCGCCTCTACCTCACTAAGCAGTGCATTGCAAAATCCGGCCTTGACCTTGGGTGCTGGATTAAGTCTGCCATTTTTACAATGGAATGACATGAAACGTGATTTACAGGTCAACGAACTGGAATATGAAAAAGCGATTTTGCAGTATCGCCAGACTCTATATGCCGCCTTTGCAGATGTGGAAAATGCATTATCGGCACGTAATGAGCTGGATAAGCAGCTTGCCTTGCAGGCACGTAATGTTGAACTGGCGGAAAAGTCTGAACGGTTGACTGAAGTTCGTTATCGTAACGGCGCAGTGGCGTTAAAAAATCTGTTAGATGCACAGGAAACCACGCGTAATGCCCGTTTGTCTTTGGTGCAAACCCGTCAGAGTCAATATAATGCTTATGTAACTTTATTGCAGGCGTTGGGTGGGAGTCCGATTCAGCAGTTGCCTTAAATTTATGGAATAAAAAAAGCCCGTAAGGGCTTTTTTTATATAATTAAAGACCAATAAAAAATTTATTTTAATTACTTATCAAAATAATCTTCTGGATAGGGATCATTACCAATTAGATAATCTCTATACTTCATAATACTAGGAGGCTTTGTTGCATAAATATGTAAGCATCTGATTTAAATAATCAAATTTACTTACCATAATATTCCATACAATTATTAACTCCTAATTTATTAAAGTATAATGTAAAATACCAATAATCTTTGCTTTTAAAATTAACTTCATCACCATCTCTTGTATAATGTCTATCATGAATAGGATTTAATATATCTATAGAATAATTATTAGTTTTACAAAAATTATAATAATTATCGTATGAATCAACAAAATCCCATTTTCTACTTAATAGTTTGTTTTTAACATCATTATAATCATTAATCGAAAAATTTTCTTTATTTATTTTTATCACAATTAATTGAGTAGAGCTTTTATTTCTATCAGTAGGCTTTGTTGCACAAAGATTTCATAACTATATGATTGTAAAAGTTTTGATTATTTTTTGATCCAAAATTAAATTTATTTAAATCAGATGCTTACATATTTATGCAACAAAGCCCTATCAGTATCAACTTCATATAGATATTCACTGAACAACTCCTTAGAAAGCTCTTGTAAGCTAGTTGCGTTAGTACTACATGCTATTAGGGAGCAATAGAGACTAAAAATGAATAAAGAAAATATGAATTTTCTCACAATCATAATAATTTATCCCAATCAACTATTCATATTACATACATAACGTTTATGTCTAGAATGGATAAAACCTATATTCCAATAATCTACTAACTGATTCAATGACTGTCCTTCTCCTGATTGCATAACTGTACCTATCTTTATAGGAGGAACTAACTCAAGTTGATTCATATCTCTATCACAATAAATGTAAGCTTCTTTGTATTTTTCTTTATAGTTCCACCCCCTCTTATTCAACCTACCATCTATTTTATCTATAAAATTATCACTATTTTGCTCTAGATCTTTCACTTGAAATATTAATCGTTCTGCATTATAGGAAGAAAATATTTTTTTACCTAAAATTTGATTACCAAAAATATATTCAGCATCACTTTCAAATTTTTTAATTATTATATTCTTATTTTCAACAACTGTTACTTCATTTTTTTTTCTAAGATCGCATGCAATACAGCAAGTACCCATTAAAATAATAGTCATAAATTTAAAAAAGGCTTTATTCCATGTTTGCATTACTTAATCTCTCTAATCTATTATTTCTTACTAGGTTTCACAGCATCTAAAATTGTATCAACACTAACAGTACCGCTCACACCTACATTGAAACCTGGTGTTCCTACTCCTAACTCAGAGGCCCACGTACCTTTTACAGGACTGCTTTTACTTACTAATGGAACCACTACGTTTGCTACTGCTCCATAAGCTCCACCACCAACAGTAACTGAAGCTCCACTTACAAATTCATTTGTAATCTCGCCCATAGTCATTGTTGTTTTGGTATAACTTGGTATGTTGTGAATATTACCACCTACACAACTAGCCCCTGCCAGATCTTTAGCGCTAAATTGTTTATTTTGAGCAACTGATTTTGCTACAGGAATTAATAGCGAATCCTTCGAACCACTAATATAATATTCGCCAGTCCATTGATTTTTAACAAAGCCCACTCCTATTCCTAAACCTCCGCCGCTACATGCAACATAATCAAATAATGGTGGCACTTTTATTTTACATAATTCTCCTGTTTCAGCAGAACACTCATAATTTCGTTGACCTTGATATGCTAGACCTGACTGGGCACTAGCTGGAATACCAAACATTTCACCATAATTAAAACTATTTAATCCTTTTGGATCAATCCATTGATTTGGATCACTTACATAACTAGAGGTATTCATACCACCCTCTAACCCAATCGGGTCTTTACTTACATATCTTGCGCTATGAGGTTCATAATAACGATAACGGTTATAGTGCAATTCTGTTTCTTGGTCGTAATACTGGCCTTGAAAGCGTAAATTATTTTGTTCAAATGGATTATCTTGATTTACTGCTTTAATTTCTAATGCTGTTCCCCACGTGTCTTGGAGAATTTCCCATACACACTCTCCTCGGATATTGGTCATGGTTTGTGGTGTTCCGACCTGATCACAGTGGTAGAATGTAAACTGCTCTAAAGCAGTACGCTTTTTCCGAGTAGTACTATTCCATACTGGGTCTTTATAAATAGAATAAGGTTTTGTTTGATATTCCTGATAATCAGGAGTTTCTATCAGTTGAATAAAATCCTTATAACCTGCTTGTAATAGTGGAACAAAGCTATCAGGTTCATAAATATAGTGCTTTGTATAATTGGTCTGTGCAGATTTAAAAGACTCCCATATCATTAAATCTCCATCCCAACCAAATAAGGGGCGAATTCAAACATGAGGTGCGACAGTTTCAAAAGCCATATGATAATCAACAAGCTGAGCAAATTTCTCTAATGGTGTAAGCCAATCTAACGCCTTTCTAGGACGAGTATTCAGTGACATGGCAAC
>NZ_VOXR01000065.1:0-9613 GCF_013420645.1 Acinetobacter sp. C15 | reverse complement strand
TAAGTTCTTTATCCGACATAGACACCAACATATCAAACCGTCCGCTAAGAAAATTGCAAAAGTGCATATTCTAAAAGCGGACATTTTTACTTTGGAGAAACCGGACATTTCTACTTTGGGCTTACATGCCAATTGCGTATAATATAGATTATGTTAAATTAAGTACATAGTACTTTAAGTTCATAACTCTCTGTGTTTATAGATAAACAATATATAAAACAATGACTTATTAAAAAAATAATTCTAGGCTAATTTTATTTAAGTCTATATAGTGTTTACTTCATTTAGTTCTTCAATTGTGTAATGTTCTTCTTAAAGACAATCAAACTCTCAAAAAAGCATTCAACTCAAAATCGAATTGTTGTGCTGTTCAATGCTTCGACTACAACGGCATGTCTTTATCCATTACTCTATTCTTTATCTGTTTTGAGATTTCAAAGTGTAGCTACCCAACAATCAGATATGCTGTTAGCGGCAGTGTAAAAATGACCCCCTAATGGCATTTAAAAACTGACCCCCTTGGTTAATATAGCGGTCATTTTGGACTGCTCAACATGTTAACTTTGGAGCAAGCAGTGACAATCCAAATACTTCATCAACAAGGTAAATCTATTAAAGCCATTAGTCGTGAACTGGGGGTGTCCAGAAATACCGTACGTAAATATTTACGGCAAAACACCACACCTCAGTATCAGCGTATACAGCCTAGAATAAGTATCCTTGACCCATATAAACCCTATTTACTCCAACGTGTAAACGCAGCTCATCCTGAATGGATTCCTGCTGTTGTGCTCTACCAGGAAATTTTAGGGTTGGGATATCCAGGAAAGATCAGGATCTTGAGGGAATATCTTGCAACATTAAAACCAGTTGCTCAACCGGAACCGATCATTCGTTTTGAAACCCAACCTGGCCAACAAATGCAGGTAGATTTCACGACAATTCGACGCAACAACACGACTTTAAAAGCCTTTGTCGCAACATTAGGGTATTCCAGAGCGACTTTCGTGAAATTTTATGATCATGAACGTACGGATGCATGGATCGATGGTCTAGAAAATGCATTTCAGTTTTTTGCAGGAGTACCTCAAGAAATCCTGTTTGATAACGCTAAAACGATCATGATTGAACGGGATGCCTATCAGGAGGGGCAGCATAAATGGAATCCCAAACTGCTCGACTGCGCCAAGAAATACAGCTTTCGTCCTCGCGTATGTAAGCCCTACCGTGCACAGACCAAAGGCAAAGTTGAACGCTTTAATGGATACCTCAAATCAAGCTTTATTGTGCCATTGAAAGCAAGCCTGAAGACTTCGGGTTTACTGTTAGATGTTGATGTCGCCAATGCCCACATTGGCCGGTGGCTGCATGAAACCGCCAATCAGCGGATTCATGCCACCACGCAAGAAAAACCGGCTGTTCGACTGCAACAGGAGCAGCAAAAATTTACGCCATTACCGCAATCAGATACAGGTTCTAGCACTGTACCTGTTGCAGCAGCACAGCATGTCATGCCCTACGAGAGTTTGCAGCATCCCTTATCGGTATATGACCAGTTGCTGGGAGTTTCCTGATGAATCTGCAATACGACCGTATAGAGCAACTTTGCCAAAAGCTCAATCTGCCTGCCATCGCATCACAATGGTCACATCATGCACAACAAACATTAGGTCAAGATGGAAGTTATGCCGACTTTGTTGAAGCTATCTTGACGCATGAATATGCTGCCAGGCAACAGCGCAGCCAGCAGGTCCTGATGAAACTCTCAGGCCTGCCTCAAGTGAAAACGCTGGAAGGTTACGATTTTAATTATGCACTGGGTGCTCCCAAATCACAGGTGGTCGAGTTGTTCAACCTGAGCTTTATTGCTAGAGCAGAAAATGTGGTGTTTCTCGGGGCTAGCGGTGTAGGGAAAACGCACTTATCTATGGCATTAGGCTATAAGGCCATCATGAACAATGTCAAAACCAAGTTTATTACCGCCGCCGATCTCACGCTGCAACTGAGTACAGCCTATCAGCAAGGTAAATTGAAAACCTATATGCAACGTGCGGTACTGGGACCAAAGTTACTGATTATCGATGAAATTGGTTATTTACCGTTTGGACGTGAAGAAGCGAATCTGTTCTTTAACGTGATTGCCAAGCGTTATGAAAAAGGCAGTACGATATTGACGAGTAACTTACCCTTTAGCCAATGGTCTAAGTCGTTTGCGGATGATGTTACGTTGACCGCTGCGATGTTAGATCGGTTGCTGCATCACTGTCATGTGGTACAAATATCGGGTGAGAGTTATCGTTTGAAGGATAAAAAAAGAATTGGGATTCAGCCCCAGGTTGAAATTTAATACGAGATCAAAGGGGTCAATTTTAGAATGCCGTTGACAATGCTCGCACTTAAATTTTGGTATGAATTCTGGTTCCAGAAATTGAACCGTACCGGGTTTGTCGGAGACTTTTTTATTTAAGTTAGGCCACCTGACCTAACGGGTTAATCTTATCATAGTACATTGCTTCAAACTCAAAAGGCGATACATAACCCAGTGCACTGTGTACACGCTTTTTATTGAACCAATCTACCCTGTTTAGTGTCGCAAGTTGTACATCTGCTAAACCTTGCCAATCTGCTTTTAAATATTCAATCACCTCTGTTTTGTATAAGCCATTCACCGTTTCAGCCAGAGCATTATCGTATGAATCACCAGTTGTACCGACTGATGCTCGTAAATTTGCAGCTTCTAAACGATTGGTATAGCGAATAGAAAGATATTGCACACCTCTGTCGGAATGATGAATCACATTCTTTGGCATGCCTCGATCATGCAATGCTTGCTCTAATGCATCGAGCACCATATCTGTATTCATTCGTGTAGATACTTTCCAGCCAACAATTGCTCGTGAGAACACATCAATAATAAAGGCGGTATAGACCCAGCCTGAATTTGTTTGAATATACGTAAAGTCACTGACCCACAGTTGGTCAGGATGATCAGCAGTAAAATTACGTTTCACTAAATCATCTGCTCGTTTTTGGTCATCTCGGCTACGGGTGGTTTGTTTGTTCTTACCTCGCCAAACACCTTGTATACCTAGCTTTTTCATTAATCGAGCAACAGTACAGCGTGCAATAATATAGCCTTCACGTTTCAGTTTTTGCCAGACTTTACGTACACCATACCGACCTGAACTTTCCTTCCAAATTCGTTTAATCTCCTCAGCATGATGCAAGTCATGTAAATCTCGCTTTGCTCGATGTTCTGGATTTTCGCAGAGATCTAGAGTCCGGTAATAGGTTGAAGCTGCGATCGGTAAAATCCTACAAATCGCATCAACACCATATAAGTCTTTATTGTTATGGATGAAATCCACCATTATTTGTGTGGGCGGTCGAGCTCCGCCTTGGCGAAAAAAGCGGCTGCTTTGCGTAGAATTTCATTGGCACGCTTTAATTCTTTAATTTCACGTTCCATTTGCTTCATTTTTTCTTGGTCAGATATCTGTTGTACTTTAATAGGATTTTGCTGATCTAAATGCTTTTGATGCCAGGCACGAAGTGTTTCAGGAGTACAACCAATCTTAGGCGCAATTGCTGTGATTGCAGCCCAATTCGATGGATAATCTTTCTCGGATTCAATCAATAATTGAACCGCTCTTTCTCTGATTTCAGGGGTATATTTTAATTTTGTCATCGGGATAGTCTCTCAGAATATTGACTCTCCGACAAACCCGGTACGGTTCATTCAGTTCTTTGGACAATTCCCTTTTAGATCAATAATAGAGACTAATATCAATTATCTTATACATGGTATGTGGTTGATTCCATTAATAGTCCTTGGATTTTTTTTATTCACTGGTATTAAAATTCATCAGAAGAATATTAGTAAAATATCTAGATATTAACAGCCTAAAAATATTATCTAGCCCTATGCAAAGATATGCATAGGGTTATTACTTATTTAGAAATTAACGTAGTATCATTTTTTTTGGGAGTTTCAAAAGAGATTTTTTCAAAAATTATTAAACTAAAGATTAAGACTCCGATTAAGCCAATTAGTCCCATAATTAAGAAAGTTGCTCTAAATATCAAGCCATAAGTCAAAATTTTACTTAAATATTTTTTTCCCATATTAGCTCTAATAAGATTACTTTCTTCATTACAAAATATTCCAATATCAATTGAAGAATTTCTTTCTAATCTTTTAAAGACTTCTTCAGATTGTTTGATTAAAAAAGATGTTCTTTGATCTAGCTTCCAGAAAACAAATGCCGTAATACTTAAGAAAATGGATAAAAATATTCCTATGTAAGCAAAGGTACTTGAGGACTGAATGGAAACACCTATAGCGGTTCCTAATCCAGCAATGATAAAAAGAAAATAATTGAACATTGTTATTCTTTGGTTGGAATGTAATTCAAAGTACTTCCAGGCATGTTCAACAGCTTGTTCAGAATTAATCCTATTTGTCATATTAATATTACCCAATTGAAAATTATATGAATTATATAATTTATTCAATTGAATAAACTAATCTAAATAATTCTGCTTGATACTTTGCATCGTGCAAAGCATTATGATCTCCTTGTAAAGTAGGATGTACATATTTATCTATTGAACTTGACTTTGTATCGTACCAGCTACATTTTGTGGCTCCCATAAAAAGAGCTTTGATATCTATAGCTGATATACCAAAAGGATTTCTATTTAAATATTTTAGAAAATAAAAATTTATAAAAGACCAATCGAAAGGCGCATTAAGTCCTACAAATATAGGTCTAGAGTCCTCTGGTAAATACTTGAGTATCCAACTTTCAAATTGAGACATTGCTTCTATGGGGGGAATACCTTTCTTTCGTGCTTGGTCTAAAGTTATTCCTGACACTTTTAAAGCTTCTTCAATTGCTTGATCACTGATTGGTTGGAGCATTATTGTAAATTCTATATCAGGGTTATATACGAAACATGCTCCTATAGTCAGCATACTGTGTTCACCTACTATAGGACCTGCTGTTTCAATGTCTACAGAAATATAAACCTCTTTTTTATACATTCTTATGCTCCTTCCAATTAGAATTATGTTATCCAGCCATTATAGGTGAAGGCTTTAGCTTACTAAGAGCCTGATGGAAGTGTGAGATTTTTAATTCTGAATCAGGAAAAGCTAAAGAAACTGCCGTTGGATATAACCGTGTACGAATATCTGAATAAGTCCAACCTGGTTCTGCTCCGTGAGGAGCAGTTGCACTTACTAATTCGGCAATTTCATCTTCCGAAAAATCGATGTCAGACAAATCTTTAGTAAAAAGCTCATGTCGTTCTTCATTAGATGGGCGAACAAACTCTTCTACAATGGAAGCTCTACGCAAAACAGCTGCATCTAAAGCAGCTAATCGATTAGTACATAAAATTGCAAAGATACGGCCACCATGTTTTCTTAAATCATCTATTGCTTGAATTAAAGTATTCACACCAACTTTATCTTCATGATGACTATTTTCTTGACTTCGAGATGCTCCAAGCGAATCACCTTCATCAATAATAAGAAAAGCTCGACCATTTCCATGTCCAATAGACCGAGTGATTTCATCGAATGCTTGTGCAATGAGAGTACCCATTTCACCAACTTTACCAGTTCCTCTGACTTTATTACTAAGCTTAAATAGCAAAGCATCTTCTATTTTCGCATCACGAGCTAATCTATTAACAATTGCTTCAGCATTTGCAGTTTTTCCAGTACCTACATCACCATGAAAAATAGCTAAAGGATATTGATCGACAAGAAGATCAATAACCGCTAGTTTTTTCCCATGTTTTTGTTTACTCCATTGTTCTAACTCATCAGCCTGAAGCAAAAGTTGTACTTGTTTCTTAATACGGGAATATCTAGATTCAAAACCGAGTAATTTGTCAGCTAAATCATCAAATTGTTTAATTGGTAAATCTGTCTTAACTTCAAAAACTGTTGATTTACTCATGAGTAGTCGCTCCTATTAGCTCCATAACCATTACTGCTATAACCTCGCTCCCCTGATGCAGAAAGGCTACTGTGAGTGGTACTTTCTGTTGTTGAGACCCAAGTTATTTCCAATGGTAATTTGGAAGCTTTTTCTGATTCATTACGATATTTATCGGTATGTGACAATATAATTCTAATTCGTCCATCTGGTGTGTGGGGCCACATTACTCCGCCAGGTCTTTCAGTACCAGATGCACCTTCAGTTTGAAATATGTACTTAATAGCTCTAACTTCTGAACCATAGGAAGATATCAAAGTTACATCAACTTTAGATAAATATTCATTTTTTGCTAATAGTTCAATATCATGGGCATATTCTTTCGCTTTATCTTCAGTCATCGCTCTTGTGCTACTAGCGATCATAATTAAATCTGCTTTAATACTACGTACAACTTTTTCAACATCAGCTACAGTGTAAGTACTCGAATAAGTACTTGAGTATGATGAACTCATGCTTTAATCCTTAATTTTAAATTTATTACCGAATATTTCTTTCCAAATGTCGTTATCATCTTCTACTGATGCATAATTTGCAGTTTCCCAAGCTTGTAAGGCTATTTTGACGATTTGTTCTTTCTCTTCTATAGTTATTCGAGACGCTACATTATTTTCATGGTTAGCAGGATCAATAATTACAACAGGATCTGAAAAATATTTCTGCACCTTAGCCGAGTTCTCAGGGAAATCAATACGCTCATTTAATTCACTTTGAGCTATAAATCCTAAAAATTCTCTAAAACGTTGTTCAATATTTTGTGTTGGTCCATCACGATCTTGTAAATAAGCTAGTATCAACTCTAGATGAAAAGATTTAAGGCCCGGAGGGCACGCAAAATTTTTCCATCGTTTTGCCATACGCACTAAAGTGCGGTAATGCTTATCTGAATTTTTTCTATCACGAATAAATTGAATATGACAAGGAGCACAAGTTAGGTTTTTTTCTTTAGTTTTTAGATCATATTGCCAACCATGGTTTGGTTCTTGGGCATCTTGAATTACAGGAACTACATCTACACTCAGCCCACTTTTGACAAAAGTTACTGTAGCTGCTCTCCGTTGAATCTCAAAATCTTCAACAGCTTTAGTTGGATAAATTTTTGTGAGTAACGTGTAAATTAAGTCATTAAGATTGTCTAATGTCGAATCATCTACATTTTTATTACTGATATAAAATACAATATCTACATCGATAGGATCATCTACAGTTTTCTTCAAAATTGTATACTTTGCAAAAGAACCGGCTTTAACTACTTTTGCTATTTTTAAGTCAGAGTTTGAAGTGATATGTTTGCGTAACTCTGTTATTAAATTATCCACTTGTGCATGATATTCTGTACGTTTTTCTGAAGGTAAACGAAGTACATTACCATCATAATATTGAAGATCTGAATTTGTAAGTGACATTCTGATGTGTTTCCCCAAGTTAGTTATTAAGTGTTAAGCCATGAGTAATATAATCTGCTGTTACTGCAGCAGCTGCTTTTGCGGCTAAGTCATGAAAGCGATTGTCTTTTGTGGAATCACCAAAGTCACTAATTCCTCTAATCATTAACACGGGTTTTTTATGTAAAGCACAAGCCGCAAATACTCCTGCACCCTCCATTTCAGCAACTTCAATTTTTCCATTAAGTTCTTTTAAGGCTTTAAATTTTTCAGGATCTCGAAGAAGCTTCTCACCACTTCCAATAGTGACTGTTTTAGGCATAACACTTTTAGTTACTGGGCCAATTTCAATACTATCTGGAAGTATGATTTCTAAGGCTTCATAGCTCTTTATTAAGCGACTTTCTAAAGAACTTTTGTTAGATAAATATGTGCTAACATCCTGTCTAACTTTAAGATCTAACACTGTGCTTTTAGGCCGGTGTTCTGTAGCGCCACCTTCAATGAGAGCTGCTCCTTCGTATGCAACGACTTGTTCAGATAAAACAACTTCGCCTAAAGCACATTTTTCGCGCATTCCCGCAGCAATACCTAACATGATTACATTTTTAGGTTGTAATTCAATTAGTAATGTGGTGGTGATTGAAGAAGCATCTACATTTCCAGCGCTAGAAAAACATGCTATTGCGCAATTAGCCCGTATACCATCATTGCGAATTATTTCTGTTTTCCATACATGGAGACCCGTACTTGTAACTATAGGCTGTACACCTTCATTAATATTTAATGCTTGCCTTGCAGCTGATAATTCAATTGGTAAAGCTGTCAAGACTAATACATCTGGCGGAAGAGCTGCGTGTCTAGCTTGTTCCTCTTTATAAAAGATCGTAATAATTCTCTTTGCAATTTGAGAAAATTCTAATACAGGTTCTTCTAAAGAGAGTGCTGAAATACTTTTTACCACAGTAGAACCGGTATTTTGCAAATAAGTTTGAGGAGTGTCTCTAAATTTTTTTAGCAATCCTAATGCACCATTTCCATCTTCTTTATTTGATCCGATTTGTAGATCTAAAGGCAAAATAGGCAACCCTTTTTTTACCATTTTGTGAGCTCTATCTAATACTCCTTTACCACCACCTAGTGCAATCATTGCTGTAGCATGCTCAATTTGTTCTTCACCTACATTGCTACCTGTTAAGATTTCGTCATCAATACAAATATGTTCAGCAACCCCACGAGCAATCATGCTATTTAAAAGCCGTCGCTGTTCGGAATTGGTTTTGCATTGCAACCGATCATTTGATGCAACAATCTTAAGAAAGATTTTGTTTTCTATCCCTTGAGTTAGTTCGTTTATTTTTCTAGCAATAGTCCAATCAAAAACTAAAGATTTTTGAGTTTGATTTACAGGCTCTGCTGAAAAATAACCGATAAAGCTGCCTCCAGCATTAATAACTTCTGTTACAAGAGCTTCAACAAATGAATGAGCCTTATCGATCTGGTCATCATTTGTAGTAAGAGAAATGCTACCTGCAAGGAGAATACAACTATTTGAAAGAGAAACTGGATTACTCATTCTCCCCTTACCCCCTAAAAAATATAATAATTTTTAATAGATGAAGGTTACATTAACTATTGCAAGTGTTCTTTGAAAATTTATTTAGCTTTGTAATTTTAGTATGCAAGTAGTTTAATTGTTCACTCCTCCAGGTATCACTGCAAATATGGCTGTACAGTGGTAAGAACCCTACAAACGCGATTGAATGAGATAAAGTAATATACTGTAGTACCAGCTGTTAAAAGGAAAAACCACCAAAACACCTAGATTACTAATTGTTACTGAAGGAATATCCATAATTTTGGAAAAAGTTGTCTAGATAGAAGAAGAACTCCTAATAAAGTCGCAATTATTGCACGAGCATGCTGAGAAAGGCGGCACTCAAATCTACAGTTGCTATGTGAGTTGTGAGTTATGACCCGGCAAATATGATAACTCCAATAAAATCATTAATCTAAACATTTGCTGAATCTTCATTAAATTACTAACCACTGAATTAGATGGATGAAATGGTAAATATATAGTTGTGAAGGGCTTTGTTGCACAAACCTATCTGTAAAGGCTTTTTCAGCGATATAATTTTCAAATGAAGAAGCCTACACACAAAATCTACCGCACAACCAATTGGCCCGCATATAACCGAGCACTCATGAGTCGCG